>NZ_NWQG01000022.1:0-121603 GCF_002529485.1 Mesorhizobium sanjuanii | reverse complement strand
TCTCGAAGGTTCGTGATGTGAGCCCCGAAGCACGCGCGGCGGAGCGCTGGCAGGCCTATGTGTCGCGACTGGGAACCCAGCCGGGCATCATCGTTGCCGAACAAAAAATGCGCGATGGCCAATTCTACATTTCCGGCCTGAGAGACCCGCTTGCCGCCGATCCGCAGTCGCTGTTGTCCGGAGCGCAGGTTGATCCCGCTCACGTTCATTCAGACTGGCAATTCTATCAGAGCCTTGAGCCGGAGTTCGTGTTGAAGCGGCTCACGGCGTCGCTGGCCCCGCCGGATTCAGTACGACTTTCGATCGTCAATGATCGCATCGTTGCCGAGGGTGAGGCACCCGACACCTGGATAGATCGGGCGCGGGCCGCCGCCCGGCAACTTTCGGCAGGCGGACCGGCATTCGATATCTCCAAGGTTCGTGATGTGAGCCCCGAAGCACGCGCGGCGGAACACTGGCAGGCCTATGTGTCGCGACTGGGAACCCAGCCGGGAATCATCGTCGCCCAACAAACGGCGAGGAGCGGACATTTCTACATTTCCGGCCTGAGAGACCCGCTTGCCGCCGATCCGCAGTCGCTGTTGTCCGGAGCGCAGGTTGATCCCACTCGCGTTCATTCAGACTGGCAATTCTATCAGAGCCTTGAGCCGGAGTTTGTGCTGAAGCGGCTGATGGCGTCGCTGACCCCGCCGAAATCGGTTCGGCTATCGATCGTCGGGGATCGCATCGTTGCCGAGGGTGAGGCTCCCGACACCTGGATAGATCGGGCGCGCGCAGCGGCCCGACAGCTTTCGGCAGGCGGACCGGTATTCGACATCTCCAAGATTCGCGATGTGAGCCCCGAAGCACGCGCGGCGGAGCACTGGCAGCATTATGTGTCGCGACTTGAGGCCCAACCGGGAATCATCGTCGCCCAACAAACGGCGAGGGGCGGACATTTCTACATTTCCGGCTTGAGAGACCCGCTTGCCGCCGACCCGCAGGAGCTGTTGTCCGGAACGGAGGTCGATCCTGCCCGCGTTCATTCGCAGTGGCAATTCTATCAGAGCCTCGATCCGAAGTTCGTGGTGAAGCGGCTGATAGCGTCGCTGACCCCTCCGAAATCGGTTCAGCTTTCGATCATCCAGGATCGCATCGTTGTCGTGGGTGAGGCTCCGGCCGCCTGGATCAACCGGGCGCGGGCCGCCGCTCAACAGCTGTCCGCGGACGGAGTGGCTCTGGATGTCTCGCAGTTGCGTGAGCTGAGCCTTGCGGAACTCAATCATTTGAGAGAGGCCATCCAGGCGACCGATATTCTCTTCTATTCCGGCAAGGTCGTGCCGGGACCAGAACAGACGCCGGTTCTCGACAAATTGGCGGATCAATTGAAGGAATTCGCCGAAAATGCTCGCAAGTCAGGCGTAACAGCTCGGTTCATGTTGACCGGCCATTCGGACGCCGTGGGCCGTGAGACCGCCAACGCGTCGATCAGCGCCGCCCGCGCCGAGACAGTTCGTGCGCTTCTCAACAAGCGCGGCGTCGCTCCGGAACTGCTGCTGGTTCGGGGCGCGGGCACTTTTGAGCCGGCGGTGCCTGAAAATAGTCGAACTGGGAGCTCCGCCAATCGCCGGGTTTCGGTTACGGTGAACCTAGACTAGTGCGGAGCGCCTGGATGTTGCAAAGAAAGATCTGCATGTTGGGCGGGTTCGCTGTCGGAAAGACGAGCCTGGTTCGCAGGTTCGTGCAAAGCATCTTTTCAGAAACCTACTTGACGACGGTGGGAGTGAAAATCGACAAGAAGAGTGTCGTACTCCCGGACAAAACCGTGGATCTGATTTTGTGGGATTTGGCTGGTGAAGACGATATAGGCTCATTCCGCGTCAGTTATGTGCGGGGTGCGACCGGTCTTGTGCTTGTCGTCGATGGAACCCGCGCCGCTACTCTTGCCGTGGCGCTCACGCTGCGCGAGCGGGCAGAGGCCGAATTCGGCGCCATGCCATTTGTATTGCTGTTCAATAAATCCGATCTGTCCGATCGATGGGCAATATCGGATAGTGAGATCAACGAACTGAGGCAACTTGGATGGCAAATCTATCTGACAAGTGCGCTTTCGGGTGAACATGTTGACGATGCGTTTCGTCAGCTTGCTTCGATGGTCACCGAATAGATCATGCAAGGATTGCCAAAGGAAGTCAGAAGCTGGATTTACAATTTCTTCTACAACGAGCACTCTGTCGCATATCTGAAAATTGACGCCCAGCATTGCATAGCTGCGAAGGGCGGTAATGTTGGACATTACGGGCTCTCATCACTTCGCATTGGCAAGCCTGTTGCCGAGCAGCTCGAATTCATGGAAGGTTTGCTGCCTTGCCCTGAGCTTCCATATCATATGGCCATGGTCGAACTGCCCAGCGGGCGTGTCGCGGACCTTCATCTTTTTGCTGACAATGCCGGCTTGTGGTTGCTCTTTCTTGACGCCACTGCCGAACGCGACAATAGGCAGCGGCTTCAACAGAAGGCTTATGAAATGACGCTCCTGCAAGAGAGAGAGCGTCAACTCAACGAGAAATTACAATCGGCGAACGAGGCGTTGAGGACGAGCCAGGAGGGATTGGCGCGTGAATACCAGCGCGCGGAAGCCCTGCTCCTCAATATTCTTCCGGCGTCGATCGCGGAGCGGTTAAAAGCGCACAAAAAAATCGCTGACAACCACGCAGAGGTGAGTGTGCTTTTTGCCGACATCGTCGGCTTTACAGAAAGAGCGCGGAGCGTCGGAGCCGTGACGACGCTTGCCATTTTAAATTACTTCTTCAAGGCAGCGGATCGGCTCTCTGAACGATACGGCTGCGAAAAGATCAAGACAATTGGCGATTGTGTGATGGTGGTCGCTGGCCTGCCCACCGCGCGATCCGATCATGCAGGAGCCCTCGCGCGCTATGCAATTGAGCTGCGCAAGGCGGTTAAGCGCGAACGCTTCGCAGGAGAACCGATAAGACTCAGAATTGGCATTCACTCAGGACCAATCGTCGCTGGCGTCATAGGCAAGAGGCGGTTCGCCTATGACCTGTGGGGTGAGACTGTTAATCTCGCCTCACGTATTCAAACGTCCGCGGAGCCCGATGAAATCCGTATTTCGGACGCAACGCACCAACTGCTTGGACCAAAGTTTGCTTGCGACCCACTCGGGGAAACGGAATTGCGTGGCACAGGTCGTGTGCGAATGTGGCGGCTCCGGGCCTGATATGCCGCTTGGCAGTGCCGACCCTGGAGCGCAGCTTGATCGATCCGTCGACATCAGCTTTCAGCAGCTCCAGAAATACAAGAACGCCAAGAACCGCGTGAGCGCATCGATGCTCTACGAGATCGCCAGGTCGCAGGACCACCGCTTCGAAGGCCTGCCGGGAAAGGACGAGTATGGCGAACCTCAGCCTCTGCCGGTCGACGAGCGCATCGGTATCATTGCCAGCGCCGAAGCGAGGCGCTGTTCATGGTGTGCTGGGCTTCATCCTGCGCAATCAGGTTGCCTGTTCAGAGTGCCGCAAAGACAATCCGCTTATCGTCCGCGCGTGTCCATAGAGCCACACTAAGCACTCTCGCAGACGTTGACGTCGCGCCATTTCACGTCGCCGCGGTCTATGGCGCATCGTGTGGAATGCAGACTATCGATAAAGCAGATCGGCGGTGACGTCGGGAATGGTCCTGCAGCCGGACAGGCCCATGGTCCTGTCCAGCTCATCCTCCAGGATCCTGAAAGTCCGAAGCGCTCCCTGCCGGCCGTTCATCGCCGTGCCATAGAGGAATGCCCGTCCAACCATAACGGCCTTTGCCCCCAGCGCCAGCGACTTGAACAGATCGCTGCCACGCTGGATGCCGCTGTCGGAAAGGATCACCAGACGGTCGCCGCTGGCATCGACGTTCCGCCCGAGAACATCGAGCGGAGCGACCGCGCTGTCGAGATTGCGGCCGCCATGATTGGAAACGACGATCCCGTCGGCCCCATGCTCGGCGGCGAGAATGGCATCGTCCGGGCGCAGAATGCCCTTAAGAACGAGATTGCCCTTCCAGAACGCCCGCAGGTCCCGGATATGATTCCAGTTCAGGTCCTGCTCGTGCAGGATCTTCTTCTTCGAAGTCCGGTTGAGGATGTCCTGCCTGTATTCGCGCGGATAGTTCGCAAATGTCGGCAGGCCCTCCTTCGACACATAGCGGCCGAAGACGTTCAGGAGCCAGCCCGGCCGCATAGCCGCGTCGCGAACGCTTGGATAGGAAAATCTGAACGGCACGATGAAGCCGTTTCGCACATTGAACTCGCGCTTGGCGAAGACGGGCGTATCGACCGTTACAACCAGCGTCCTGACGCCGTTGTTCCAGGCCCTTTCCAGCAACGCCTGTGAGAGAGAGCGGTCCTGCCAGAGGTAAAGCTGGAACCAGATATTGCCGCCCGCCTCACCGCAGATTTCGTCGATCGAGGTGATCGCCTCGGTGGCGGCGCAAAAGCCTATTCCGGCGTCTTTCGCCGCGCGCGCCAGTTCGATCTCGCCCTTGTACCAGACAAGTCCGGCAAAGGCTGTCGGCGCGACAATCACCGGCGATGAGAATTTCTTGCCGAATATCTCGACGCCTTGCGAGCGTGGCGCGGCGCCGCGCATCATGCGCGGCGCGATCTTCAAGGCCTCGAAAGAGGTACGGTTGTGGTCCAGCGCCTTTTCGTCCTCGGATCCGCGATCGATATATTCGAATACGCCGCGCGGCAGCCTGGCCTTTGCCGCGGCCCGCATCTCCCTGAAATTCTGCGGCACGGCGCGCATCGCGAAGGCTAGCGGGAAGATGGAAGAAGGATCTTGCCGGGGTTCATGATCCCTTTGGGATCGAAGGCATTCTTGATCGCGCGCATCAGCTCGATCTCAGCCGGCTCGGTCGTTCTGTCGAGCCTGTAACGGTAGCTGAGACCGACGCCGTGTTCGGCCGTGATGCTTCCCCTGAGTTCGACGACGATTGCGTCGATGATCAGGTCGATGGCCTCGGACGCCGCCATGTAGTCCTCCCGGCCGGCGAAGCGGTCCGGCTTGAAAAGCACGACGATATGCATATTACCGTCGCCGAGATGACCGACCATCAAAACTTCGGACTCTGGAAACCGTGCGCCGATCCGTGCATAGGTGAGTTCGGCGAATACACCTTGCTTGTCGAGCGGGACGGAGCTGTCGTGCGACATGTTCGGCCCGGCATAACGGATCGCATCGGAAACAGCGTGACGCAGATGCCACAGTGAGGCGGCCTGCGCTTCACTCTGCGCGATGACCGCATCGGCTATCAACTCGCGCTCAAGCGCCGTTTTCAGGACGGCTTCCATTGGAGCGGCAAGGTCTGCATCGCCGTTAGAATCCGTGATCTCGACCAGCAGGTTCCAGGCCGGGCGCTCGATGAAGGGCGAGCGCGTCTCGGCCACATTGCGCAGCACCACATCCATATAGTCGGCGGAGATGATCTCGAAGCTCGTCAGCCTTTCTCCGAAGGCGGACCGGACGAGCCCAAGCACCTCCATGGCCAGATCGACGGAAGCGACGGCGAGCATCGCGGTGGCGGTCGCTTTGGGCGCGGGAAAGAGCTTCAGCACGGCGGCCGTGATGACGCCAAGCGTGCCCTCCGCGCCGATGAAGAGCTGGCGCAGATCGTAGCCGGTATTGTCCTTGCGCAGTTTCAGCAATCCGTTGAGAACGGTGCCGTTCGGAAGAACGACCTCGAGCCCCAGCACCAGCTGCCGCATCGTGCCGTAGCGAACTGCGGTGACGCCGCCGGCATTCGTTGCGATGTTGCCGCCGATCTGGCAGCTCCCTTCCGAGCTGAGGTTGAGCGGAAACAGGCGGTCGGCGTCAGCGACAGTGCGCTGGATGTCCGCGAGAACGCAGCCGGCATCCACCGTGATGGTATCGTCGACCAGCGACAGTTCCCGCACGCGGTTCATCCGCTTCAGCGACAAGATGATGCCCGGTACCTCAGTCCTGGCGATGGCGCCACCGACGAGGCCGGTATTGCCGCCCATCGGGGTAACGGCGATCCCACGCTCGTGGCAGAGCTTCATGACATCAGAGACTTCGCTCGTGTCGGCGGGTTGAACCACGCACAAAGCCTCGGCCCGGTAGCTGCGGCGGACGTCGATCAGAAAGCCTTCCATCTCGCTGGGCTGGCTCACGACATTGCGGGCCCCGACAATGTCGGAGAACAGGGAGATGATGGCAGGCTGATCGGTCACTATGCGTCACTTCTGGAGGAAATGCGGAAAGGCGCCCCGCCGGCCATGGTCCGGCAAGGCGCTAGGATCAAAGGTCGCGCTTCAGGAAATCATCCATTCCGAATAGCGCTTCTGGACGGTGGTGTAGTTGTCGCCCCACCACTCGGCATTGATGACGACATTCTTGCCGCTGGTAAGATCGGGGAGGAAGCCGCCATTCGGCGATGCCTTGATCTCCTCGACGGACTTCAGCGTGTTGGGCAGATAGTAGCCCCGCAGCGCCCAGGCGGTCTGGCGGTCCTGCCGTAGGCAGAATGCGATGAATTGCATCGCCGCTTCCTTGTTCTTCGAGCCCTTCGGAATAGCAAGGAAATCGAGCGAGTTGTTCGTCTGTGCGAAGGAGAAATCCAGCGGTGTGCCGCCTTTCTGGGCGCTCTTGACGCGATTGTAGTAGCTGTAGGAAAAATCGGCCTCGTTCTGGCTGACCGACGTCACCTGCTCGGGCGTCGTGGCGGCGAACTTCGAAATATTGTCCTTCAGGCGATCGAGCACGGCAAAGGCGCGCTCGACGTCGAGGGGATAGAGATCCTTCGGCTGGACCCCGTCGGCGACAAGGGCGGCCTCAAGCGTTTCAGGCGCAAGCGAGCGCATGCAACGGCGCCCAGGGAATTTTTCCGTGTCGAAAAAGCCCGCGAAATCGATCGGATGCTTGCCGTCGGGATTGCGCTCGGTGTTCCATAAAATGCCACCGCTGTAGAGATAGAGCGGCATGTAGAGGGCGTTCGGCTTTTCAAGCAGGCCTTCCGTCGCCACCAGCGTGCTGTCGAGCGGCTCCCAGAGGTTTTCCTTGGCGCCGGACGTGGCGAACGCGGCCGGCGCGTCGATGATATCCCAGGTGACGCTGTTGCTGAGCACCTGCGCTTTCACCTTGGCCATGTCGCCATTGTCGACCAGTTGCACCGCGATGCCGGTCTCCGCCGTGAACGGCGCGGCAAACACCTCCTCGACACTCTTGTGATAGTCGCCGCCCCAGGACGTGACGGTGATGGACTTGTCCGCCGCCCTGGCGCGGCCAGTGATGACTGACGGCGCTGCCAGGCCGATGGCGGCAACGGCAGCACCTGTCGTGAAGCTGCGGCGGGATATGCGGAATGTATCTTTCGTCATTGTCATAGCCTTCCGTTGATCAAGATTCGAGGTGAAGAATTCCGCGGACTAGGCACGTTCCGCCGGCAACAGCCTGCCGTCGGCGACCCGCCATGACACTTTCACGGCATCGCCGCGCATCAATCGCGACCGGTTCGGTTGATTGAGTTCCTGCGCGATGATCTGCTCGCCGGCCGGCGTCTCGAGGAAATGCCGCACGATGCCGCCAAGCACCACGGTATCCTTGAGCGTGGCCTCGATCTGCTGGCGGCCGGAGGCATCGCCCGGCGTCTCGACCGCGATGTTTTCCGGACGCACGAGCAATACGGCAGTCGAGCCGGCCGGGAACGCGCCCTCGGCCCCGGGCACTTCAAAGGTCCCGGCCGCACAGCGAAGCACAAGCCCGCACTCGCCCTCGACCAGCTTGCCGGGGAAAAGATTCGAGCTGCCGATGAAATCGGCGCTGAAGACGGTTTCCGGTTTGAAGTAGAGGGTTTCCGGCGTTCCCTGCTGCTCGATCTTGCCGCCCCGCATCAGGACGATGCGGTCGGACATCGTCAGCGCCTCGTCCTGATCGTGAGTGACGTAGAGCATCGTGACGCCAAGATCGGCATGCAGCCTTTTGATCTCCAGTTGCATGCCCTCGCGCAGCTTCTTGTCCAGCGCGCCGAGCGGCTCGTCCATCAGGATGAGCGGCGGATTGTAGACGATGCAGCGTGCCAGCGAGATGCGCTGCTGCTGCCCGCCGGAAAGTTCGCGCGGACGGCGGGCGGCGACATGTTCGAGCTGGATGAGTTTCAGCACGTCCATCACACGCTGGCGGATTTCATCCTTGCCGACTTTGCGGACCTGCAGCGGGAAGGCGATGTTCTGGAACACCGTCATATGCGGCATCAGCGCATAGTTCTGGAAAACCATCCCTAGCCCGCGCTGGTTGGTCGGCAATGTCGTGGCATCCGTCCCGTTGATCAGGATTGTGCCCGACGTCGGTGTCGTCATTCCCGAGATCAGATTGAGCAGCGTCGACTTACCCGATCCGCTCGGCCCGAGCAGCGTGACGAACTCGCCCTTGCCGACGCTGAGCGTGACGTCCGACAGGGCAGCCACGCCGTTGTAGAGCTTCGACAGGCCGTGCACCTCGATCATGGCGTCGCCGGCTGCGGCATTTGGTGTGGAGGGTTCCGCAAGATGCGCCAAGACTTGTTCCTTATTCAATGGAGACGATGCGGATGGAGCGACCGGGCGCTTCACCTGCGCATTCATCGCTGCTCCTCCTTGCGCTGGAGCATCATGATGCCGATTGCCAGAAGAATGGAAAAAACGGTGACCAGCGTCGAAGCAGCGGCGATGACCGGCGACAGTTCCCAGCGCATGGCGCTGTACATTTTCACTGGCAATGTCTGCGTTTCCGGACCCGTCACGAAATAGGCGACGATCACCTCGTCGAACGAGATCAGGAAAGCGAACAGGGCACCTGCCGCGATGCCGGCCTTCAACTGGGGGAGCACGACCTTGAAGAAGATGGCGGGCTTGGACGCGCCCATGATCAATGCCGCATTCTCGAGCGTCGGATCAAGATGCCTGAGCGATGCGCCGACCGAGATCATCATGAAGGGCACGGCCAGCATGGTGTGGGAGAGGAACAGCGAGATATCGCGGTTCAAGAGGTTCCAGGGCGCGAACTGCAGATAGAGCCCAAGGCCAAGAACGATGACCGGCACCAGCAGCGGCCCCATGATGAAGCCGTTGATCAGGCCGGCACCAGACAGGCGCGCCCGCTGCAACGCATAGGCTGCGGGCAGGCCCAGAACTGTCGTGGCAAGCGCCGTCATCAAGGCGATCATCAGGCTTTGCATCATGGCGCCCCACCATGCCGCGTCGGTGAAGAACTGCTGGTAGAGGCCAAGCGAAAGCGCGCGCGGTGGAAATTCGAACTCGCCCCCCGTTCCGAACGAGATCGGAAAGACGATGACACTGGGGAGCAGGAGGAAGAGGTAGCAGGCCCAGGCGACCACGGGCACGAAGAAGACGGCGGCTATTCGCAATGGTCTTGTCATGATGCCACTCCCATGACGCCGGCCCCGCCGCGGACACGCCCGAGGATGGTCACCAGAGCGCCTGAGATCAGCAGCAGGACGACGGAGATGGCGGAGGCCATCGGCCAGTCGAGAGTCTGCCTTGTATAGAAATCGATCAGGTTGGCGATCATCATGTCCTGGCGCCCGCCAAGCAGCGCAGGCGTAATGTACATGCCGATCGACAAGGTGAAATTGATGATGATCCCGGCAATGACGCCCGGCATGCTGAGCGGCAGCGTCACCTGGCGGAAAATGCGGAACGGTCCGGCACCCATCACTTCGGCCGCCCGCGCCAGATTGCCGTCCTGCGCGAGCAGGCTGCCGAGGACCGACAGGATCATGAATGGCAGCAGATAGTTGATCATGCCGACAATGGCGCCAAAGCGATTGAAGACCATCGGAAACTGGATGGTTCCGCCGCTGATGAAGCCCAGCGCCTGGTTGACAATGCCGCTGTGGCCGAGAAGCACGGTGAGCGCGAAACTCTTGACCAGAATGCTGGTCCAGAAAGGCAGCATCACCAGCATGAGGTAGAATGTGCGCCTGCGGGGCGACTGCCTCGACAAATGCAAGGCGACCGGATAGCCGATGAACAGGCTGACCAGCGTTGCGGTAAGGCTGATGACGAAGGTGGTACGAAGAACCTTATAGAACAGCGTCGACGTGGCAAGCTCGGCATAGGCCCGCAGCGTGAAGCCGCCCTCGTAGAAGCTCTGCCAAACCGTCAATACCAGCGGGTAGGCGAAAAACAGGATCAGCAGCGCACCGAGCGGCGCGACGAGAAGCGTCGCCGACCTCGGGCTGAGAAATGAAACGTCACTCGCACTCGACATTTGAAAAGTTCCCAGTCATGTCGCGATGCGTCGTGAGGTCAATGCCCCGGCTGGCCCCTGGATGAGGTCCGCCTCCCATCTTTCGCATCCACGATTTTCATAAAACTGGCATATGCCATGCCATATAACAAGCGGTTTTCTGAAAAATGAAATTTCTGACGACGACCCATGAGGCGCGTAAGGCGCCTAGATGTTTGCGTTGACCCAGAAGACGGTCGCCTGGTTGGCGCCGACATTGGAAAAACTGTGCGGATGATCGCTCGGAAACGAGAAGCAATCGCCTACCCGCAGGATGAAGACGCGATCGTCGATTCTCAATTCCAGCACGCCGGACATGACGAGCCCCATCTCCTCGCCGGTATGCACATAAGGCGCAGGTCCGGAGCCGCTGCCGGGCTCGATGACGACGTAGAAACCCTTCAGCCGCTTGCTGGCCACCGGCGAAATAAGGTCCTTTTTCAGGCCGTCCGCGTTGAGGAAAGGCTGGCGCTTGTTGGCCCTGACCACGAAGGGCGCGTCCACGTCTCCGCTATTTTCAGGGTCGATCAGCCAAGCGGGCGACACGCCAAGCGCGCCTCCCAAGGTGAAAAGCGTGCGCACCGTCGGCGAAACGAGATCCCGCTCCAACTGCGAAAGCGTTCCGATCGAGAGTCCCGTGCTGGCGGCAAGGTCGGCCAGCGTCAGCTTTCTTGCCTGCCGCAACTCGCGCAGACGCGCCCCCAGCCTGGGATCACTGTCCTGCCCGGCATCCGCTTTCTGCAATGTCATCAAACGAGACTTTATGTTTTCCATGCTGGACTTTCACGTCTTGCTGCCCACCGGGCAATCGTTTTTTCCAGCGCGCTAAAGACATGCGCCAGGGCGGCAACGATGGTCGTGCCGGAAGCTAGCCAAACTTCGCCGATGAAACAATCGTTTTTCAGAAAATTAAAAATCATTGTTGTGATTCCGGGAAAGCCGTGCAGAATTGCTTGGCGCGACCCCGGCACGACGCCCGTTGGGTCTGTCTTCCAGTTCAGCCTGCACGGAGTTCCCGCACGTGGCGCATCCCCTTTCGCTCAAAGGCATCATTCCGGCCTTTCCGACCCCCATTCGCCCCGACCACAGCGTCGATATCGAAGGCGTACGCAGGCTCGTGCGCTACATGATCGACAATGGCGCCTCCGGCGTGGTGCCGCTCGGCGGAACGGGAGAGTTCACGGCACTTTCGGCAAAGGCCCGCATCGAGACGGTCGGGGCGAGCGTTGCCGCGGCCGCGGGAAAGGTGCCGGTCGTGGCTGGCGTGTTGTCGCCCGGGTTGGGTGATGCGGTCGATACCGGCAAATCCTTCAAGGAAGCGGGTGCTGACGCGCTCATGCTGATCGTCCCGTTCTACACCCGCAACAGCCAGGAAGGCGTACTACGCTACTTCGCCGAGGTCAGGGAGGCGGTCGATCTGCCGATCGTCCTCTACGACAATCCGGCCCGTACCCATTTCGTCATTGCTCCCGAAACCATCGCCACCATGGCGAAGCGCGACATCATCATCGGTATGAAGGCGTCGAATACGGATCTCTACCATTTCGATCATGTCATGCAGAAGGTTCCCGCCACCTTCCAGATGCTGAGCGGCCAGGACACGCTGTTCACCCAGCAAGTCAGCATGGGCGCCAGGGGCGGGATCCTGACTTCGGCTGTACTTGTTCCGTCCTTCTGGAACGAGGTGCAGGTCCATGCCAAGGGCGGACGCTTCGACGACGCTCTCGCTCTGCAACGCCGGCTTTGCCCCTTGATGGATGCGCTGTTCAGTGAGGAAAATCCCGGTCCGACACGACTGGCTCTCGGCATGATCGGGCTTGATCCTGGCGGCTCGCTACCGCCGCTTGGAGCGGTGTCTGAGGGCCTGGGGACCAGGCTGCTCGGCATTCTGCGGGAGTTGCATTCAGCTGGCACCCTCCCCGTCAAACCTGTCGCTTCTTCGCCGGCCACGCTTTCGCCGGCGGCTGCTTCGTAAGAGCGTCGCCTATGCTCGAAAGTGAACCGCCTAGAAGCCTCTACCGCGAAACCGCCGGCGGCAGCGTTAACTACCCGGTCCTCGCCGGTGCGCAGCGCGCGAGGATCGCCATTGTCGGCGGCGGCTTCACAGGACTTTCGACGGCACTGCATCTGGCGGAAGCCGGCGAGGACGTCGCCGTGCTCGAGGCGCGCCAGCCGGGTTGGGGCGCCTCGGGCCGCAACGGCGGCCAGGTCAATCCTGGCCTCAAATACGATCCCGACACCATAGAGGCGATGTTCGGCCCGGATCTCGGGCCGCGCATGGTCGACTTCTCCTATGGTGCGCCCGACTTCACCTTCGATCTCATCAAGCGCTTGTCGATCGCCTGCGACATCAGGCAGAACGGCACCATACGTGCCGCCATCCGCCTGAAGCCGGCAGGCGCCGTGCGGGCCACGGCCGCGCAGTGCGAGCGGCGAGGCATGCCGGTCGCCATTCTGGACGCAAAGGCAATGGCGGCGCGGACCGGCACGGACAGATATATGTCGGGCATGTTCGACGCCCGTGGCGGCGATCTCCATCCCTTGAAATATGCCCTTGGTCTGGCCGCTGCGGCCCAGAATGCCGGCGCGCGGATCTTCGGCGACAGCGAGGTCCTCTCGCTCGGCAGGGAGGCCGGACGGTGGCGCCTCAAAACCGCAAGCGGCTCTCTCAGCGCCGAGAAGGTTCTCATCGCGACCAATGGCTATACCGGCACGCTTTGGCCAGGCCTGAAACAGTCCCTCGTCCCGGTGTTCAGCGCCATCGCCGCGACCGAACCGCTACCGTCGCCGGTTGCCGCGGCAATCCTTCCCGAAAGGCCGGTCGTCTATGAGGCCGGCAACATCACGGTCTACTACCGGATCGACGCGCAGAACCGCCTCCTGATGGGCGGCAGGGGGCCGATGCGGCCGATCGAGAATGCATCCGCCATCGGCTACCTCACCGATTACGCGAGGCAGCTCTGGCCAACGCTTGCCGGCACACGCTGGACACATGGCTGGAACGGCCGGGTCGCGATCACCAGGGATCACCTCTTGCATGTGCACGAGCCGGAAGACGGCATCCTCATCTGCCTTGGCTACAATGGTCGTGGCGTCGCCATGGCTTCGGCAATGGGCAGTGCCTTGGCGCAGCGTCTTCGCGGCGACGAGACGGCGCCGTTCCCCATGCCAATATCGCAGGTGAAGAGGATCCGGTTCCACCGGTTCTGGCCGCTGGGCGTGAAGGCGGCGATCCTTTCCGGGCGGCTGAAGGACCGGTTCGGCCTTTGACGCAGTGAGCGCTGATTCAGTCGGTCGCCAGAAGCCTCACCGGATCGAGAGGCCGGCGGCCGCGGATCATGTCGTAGCCGCGTCTGGCAAGCGTGCGGGTCAGCAAAGCCATGGCCTCCATTCGAAAAGCCCAAGACTTGGTCAATCGGGTCATCTGGCAATCCCATGTCTCCACGACAGGAATTGCCGCCATCTTGAGCATGCGCCGGGCGCGGTCAGTGTGGACACCACCGGTGAGAATGATCCTTCAGGCCGACGCCACAGCATCGTCTCGATCAATTCCTCTTCTTTCTGTTCGGAGTAGTCCGTATCCAAGCATGAGCTGCAAACCGGCGCGCTGGAGCTCTTCGGTGATCCCACGTGCGGTACGCCTGAGTTTGTGCCGACGACTATTGCAACTCGACAGCCAGATTTCACTTAAGCTGTCCGCACACTGCGGCTGGCATAGGTGTTGTAAAGACGCTGCTGATTGAGGGCATCCTGCTTTGGTGCGATACCGAACTCGCGCGAATATTCTCGGCTGAATTGCGAAACGCTTTCGTAACCTACCCGATAAGCCGCGTCGCTGACATTTGCCGCCTCCGACACCATCAATCGACGAGCCTCGAGTAAACGCAATTGCTTCTGGAACTGCAGCGGCGTCATGGACGTCAGTGCCTTGAAATGCTGGTGAAACGACGATGGACTCATCCCGGCCAGTTCGGCGAGCTGTTCTATCCGCAAGGTCCGAGCGAAGTTGAGATGCAATGCCGAGATCGCCGCGGCGACCCGCTCGACATTCGACTCCGGCAATACCAGCTTGCGCAACTCCCCGCCATGCGGGCCACTCACCAGCCAGTAGCAGATCTCGCGCATCACTGATTGGTAAAGGATGGGGATCGACTTGGGCGACGCCGTCATGCGCATGAGGCGCATGACACAGTCAATCAAGGTCTCGTCCACTCGGCCCACGAATACGCAGGGTCCGGACTCCGCGACCGGCGCAGGCGGTTCGTCCAGTTGCTCAAGGACGTCCCGCACCATGGCCACATCGAAATCGATGACAACGCCGATATAGGGCGCTTCGGCGCTGGCCTCGACGATCCGTCCCGTTGCCGGAAGTTCGACGCTCACGACCAAGCAGTCCATGGCGCCATAATCGAGTCTGTCGTCGCCGAAGTGAATCTCCTTGGCGCCTTGCAAAACAACGCAGAGCGACGGCCTGTAAACTGCCCGGACCGGCAACATAGACTGAAACGAGCGGACGATGTTGAACCCTTCGACCAGGGTCGGGAACAGGCCCTGCCCGCCGCCCTGACCCTCGATATACGCGTTGACGGCCGCCAGAAGGGTGGACGACATTTGGGCCTCCTTGTGAGGCCAGAGCAGTACCTGACCCTCCGACAGCCTATCCTCATTTGTAGGAATAGGCAAATTTCTTGAAGGTTCGGGCATTCTGATCATTGGGCGCTCCATTTAGCTTGATTATGCCAACAAGCGAGGAGCCGCTCAGGAATGACAGAAACGTCAGCGCAGTCAACCGTATTAACGATCACGCGACCATATCACGCTGAAAATACCAGCAATTCATATGTTGAAGGTTGGCGCGTTGCGTCTATGTGCATCACTCTTATTCTAATCAACGCGTTCTCGCAGATTGATAGAATTCTCCCCTTCATCCTGGCCGAATCCATCAAAGCCGATTTAAACTTGAGCGATACACAGATGGGCCTGCTCACCGGCCTGGCATTCGCCGTCTGTTATGCGCTTCTATCACTGCCACTTGCGCGCGCCGCCGATCGTGGATCACCAAGATTTGTGCTCGTTTCCTGCATCCTGATCTGGAGCGTGATGACTGCACTCGGCGGTTTTGCAGCAAGCTTCCTGTTTTTGGCCCTGACCCGATTTGGCGTCGCTTTCGGCGAGGCCGGCGCGGTTCCCGCCGGGCATGCGCTGATCGCGAGAAAGATCCGGCCCGAACAGCGCGGATTCGTGATCGGATTATTCGCCATGGGAATCCCGCTCGGCACGATGGCCGGTTTTGCCGCCGGCGGCGCAATCGCAGATACCTTGGGTTGGCGTACAGCGTTGATCGGCGCTGGGTCGATCGGTATCGTGATCGGGCTCGTGACGATCCTTGTCGCCGGTCCGACTCCGCCCTCCAGACGTCCGGCGAGCGACAATGAGCCCTTCTTGCGTACCGCCCTCAATCTGCTCGCCACCCCGGCGTTTCGCTGGATGTTCGTCGGCGCCATTTTCATCGGCTTCGCTGCCGCACCGTTCTATGCATTCATCGCACCGTTTCTCATCCGCTCCTACGGCTACACCGCCAGCGAAGTGGGCCTCGCCTTCGGGCTTCTCCAAGGGCTCATGGGCATCCTCGGTACGCTGGGTGGCGGCCGCTGGTTCGACAGCGCGGCACGGTCCGGCACGGGCAGAGTTCTTGGGCCGCCGGCAATTCTCCTGCTGCTTGCCAGTCTGACGACGACGGCCGCGCTGTTCATGCCCACAGGGTGGATGTCGATCGCACTTCTCGTTCCCTCCATGCTGTCCTTCTCCTTCATGTTGCCCTGGGGGTTCGGCGCCGCGCATCTGGTTGCCGGTCCTGGCCGGCAGGCGCAGGCGTCCAGTCTTGTGATGATCGGCACCGGCCTCGTGGGTCCGGCACTCGGACCAATCCTTGTCGGCATCATCAGCGACACCGCAACCGAGGCGAACATTGCTAACGGCTTGGGGCTCGGATTGTTGATCGTACCGCTCGGCAGCGCCTTGGCCGGTCTCGCCTTTCTGGTCGCAAACCAAAGGGTCGCAGATTTCCTTCGAAAATAGCCGCCGAGGGACCGCCGCACTCAGGCCGACTCCTTCCATTTTCCCAGATCCGAGGTTGGCATGCTTACCCTCATTGAAAATGCACTCGAAAACTTCCTGGATGAAGACGATGGACAAGCCGTCGTGATGTTGAATCTCCTGCGGTTCCGAGAGGACGGCGGCAGGGAACGATACATGGAGTACCTCGCCATCGCCACGCCGATCGTCGCCCGCTTCGGGGCGGAGATCGTCTATGTGGGCAATGGCCTCCCGGCCCTTTCGGCGGAACCCGGACAAGCCTGGGACGCGGTGGCCCTCGTCCGTTACCCCAACCGCCGGGCATTCGCCGATTTGGCGATGGATGCCGACTACCGGGACAAGGCGGCACCGTTGCGCGAGGCGGCACTGGCTGAAGCCGTCTTGCAGCCTCTCCAGACAGCTTCCTCCTAAAGGCCGCGAGAGAATTTCCGGATGCGAAAGAATTGGACCACCCAGGACATGCCGTCCCAGAACGGCAGGACAATCGTCGTCACGGGCACCGGTGGCCTCGGCTTTTATGATGCACTTGCGCTTGCGCGCGCAGGCGGCGACGTCATTATCGCCGGGCGAAACCCTCGCAAGGGAAGCGATGCCGTCGCCCGCATCAGACAGTCGGTGGGACATGCGCGCGTGAGCTTCGAGCCCGTCGATCTTGCAGATCTGGCCTCTGTCGCCGCATTCGGACAGCGATTGCGCGAGAGCCGGGAGCGGGTCGACACTCTGATCAACAATGCAGCCGTCATGACGCCGCCGCAGCGCGAGACGACGACGGATGGGTTCGAATTGCAGTTCGGGACCAACTATCTCGGCCACTTCGCGCTGACTGCGCATCTGTTGCCTTTGCTCAGGCGTGGACAGGATCCTCGTGTGATCACGCTGTCTAGTATCGCCGTGCGCCGGAATGCAGCTATCAATTTCGATGATCTTCAGGCCGAAAAGGCCTATCTGCCGATGCCCGTCTACGCCCAATCCAAGCTCGCCTGCCTGATGTTAGCGCTCGAGCTTCAGCGCCGCAGCGACGAAGCGGGCTGGGGCCTGACGAGTATTGCCGCTCATCCCGGAATTTCGCGAACCGACCTTCTGCACAACGCCCCGGGGCGATACAGTGCCCAGGGACTTTTGCGTTCGATCCTGTGGTTTCTGTTCCAGCCGGCGGCGCAGGGAGCCCTTCCCACATTGTTCGCGGCGACGTCACCGGATGCTCGCGGGGGAAGGTACTACGGCCCCGACAGGCTTTCGGAGACACGCGGCCATCCAAGCGAGGCGGAGACTCCCGCTGCCGCACTGGAATTGCACGTCGCCCGCCGGCTCTGGGATGTCTCGGAAAATCTGGCGAACGTTGATTTCATAGCCGCGGCGGCAACACCTCTCCACACCCATCCGTGTGGGTCCAACCTTGTCGCGGAGGGCTGAGGGATGGACCCGCTCGGGAGCCTCGTCGACTGGATTGCTCTCTACGGACTACTTGGTTTGTTCGCTGCAGGGCTGGCGGAACGTTTCATACCGGCCTTGCCCTCCCATGGTATTTTGGTTGCGATCGGCATGGCTGCGGTCGAAGACAGTTGGTCGCTCCCGTCCGCTTTCATCATGACGACCTGCGGAAGCTTGTTCGCCAGTCTGGCAATGTTCCTCGTCGTCCGTGCTGTCGGGCAGGATGTATCCGGGAAACTCTTGTATGGAACCGGGCGGCTCCTGGGTCTGCCATCGACGCGCCTTGACAGGATGCTCATCTCCTTTCGAGCGCATGACCGGAGCCTGTCCCTGATTGCGCAGATCATCCCGACAGTCCGCTTCGTCGCGCCGCTGGCGGCTGCGCTTGTTCGCTTGAATGCGTGGCGCTTTGCGACCGGCACTCTTCTGGGCATCGCCCTGTGGAACGGCCTATTCCTGACCGCGGGCTACACAGCCGCACACTCGATCCCCGACCTCAATGCATCAGCCGCGGCGATCAAGCTCCTGTTCATCGTTCTTGGCGTCGAGAGTTTGTCCGTGCTGATCTGGCGACTGCTTGGGCGAACCAGGTGGCGCCGGACCTCCTCGGAGGATCAAGCATGCTGAACAGGTCGTCGGAGACCCTCCAGTTCTTCCGCGCCTGGCTATCCGAACCGCTCAGGGTTGCGGCCGTGACGCCATCCGGACGGGCGCTGGCGGCTTTGATCGTATCGGAGGTTTCTGCGGAAACCGGACCAATCCTCGAACTCGGTCCCGGAACGGGGGTATTCACGCGCGCGCTGTTGGCGCGGGGGGTTGCCGAGGAGAACCTCGCGCTCATCGAATTCGGTAAGGAGTTTGCCGCAAAGCTGAATGCCGATTTCCCTCGTGCGAAGACATTGTGCATGGATGCGGCGCGATTGCGCCATGTTGAGCTTTTCGATGACACCCCGGCAGGGGCTGTCATCAGCGGCCTGCCGCTTTTGTCGATGGCGCCGCGAACGGTCTATTCGATCTTGGAAGGCGCCTTCGCGCATGTTCGCGCCAACGGTGCGTTCTATCAGTTCACGTATGGCCCGCGCTGTCCGGTATCGCGTCCGTTGCTCGACCGGTTGGGCCTCAAGGCCACCTATTTGGGCGGTACCTTCGCAAACGTGCCTCCGGCTGCCGTCTACCGCATTCAGCGTCGCAAGATTCTGCGGGTACGTGCCACGACCGCGGGCAGTCCCTGACGCGATAACCCCGTCGCTGCCTTGAGGATCAGGCCTTGTCGCCATGTCGAAGTCGGCACTTCTGTCGTACACACGAGGCCTTTCACGCGAACTCGGCCCTCAAGGTATTACTGTGAATCTCGTTCTGCCGGGATCAACCGACACGGAGATGAACCCTGCCAATGGCGAGAGCGCTGATTATCAGCGGAGCCTCACGTCGCTGGGTCGATTTTGGCGAGCCCCGTGAAGTCGCCAGCGCTGTCGCGTTCCTTGCTGGCCCCGCTGCAAGTCTGATTACGGGTGCGGTCATCAGGGCGGACGCCGGCTTCAACGCCTGAGCTAAACCCCGCCACCACCGGCCAGTCGCCGGGTGAGCTGCAGTCATGCGGCTTGCACTTCGCAACTGGCGCACTTGCTTCCGATCAAACGGACTTGGTTCCTTCAAACTACGAAATCGAACCGTCCGAACCGTCCGTCGCCGGTTTGCTTCATGTCGAGGAGGAGTGTCTCGTGAAAGAGCCGATCTCCGACATTTCCGGGCTCTCCGGGAAAATAGAGCTGGGTGGTGAGGACGCGTCCACCTGGGCGCTGGACCTTGAAATGGAAATGACGCGTTCGGCCAGGATAAAGCGCGGGCACGATGGTGTTGAACCACCAGCGCCCCTGCACGTCGGTGAACTGGTGCCCGCGCAGGCGAAAACCGATGCTGTCGTAATCGCCGTTTTCGTCCGCATGCCAGATCTCGACGAGGCTTCCGGCGAGCGGCCGGCAGCGATTGTCGAAGACAAACCCGGCGACCGTTATCGCTTTGCCGTCGAGAGCGTCCGAATGGAGTTCTCGATTGCGCGGCGAGTTCGGCTTGAAGAACGGACCAGCTTCCCGCTCCAGAGTGAGGTCGTCTCCGTCGCGACATTCCAGGGTCAGAGGAAGTTCAGGGCCGGCTTGCGCGAATGCCTTGGTCCTGGCGGCGTGGATCAGAGGCAGTGTTAGAAATGCGATCAATAGGGATCTTCGGCTTGAGGGCAAGATCAGTCTCCAGGTCTTGAATTCACGGGTACCTCGGATGGACGTGATCGGTCATTGCAGTCGCCGCACGGCGTTGGCCTGCGCCTCCCGGATCAGACCGGAATACAAATTCTCCTTGCCGGGATACCACGGCATGGCGCCGATGGAGCCGAAGCTGGGGATGGTTTCCATGTGTGCGACCATGCGGGCGCGCATGCGCTCGTCGGGAAGCGGTCCGGTCATCGCCTGGATATTGTCGCTCATGTGGTCGGGGTTCGACGTGCCGCATAGCACGCTGGTGACGGCGGGATGCGCCATGACCCATTTCAGGAAGAACTGGGCCCAGCTCGTCGCGCCGAATTCTTCGGCGAAAGCGGGAAGCGGCTGTCCCTCGACCACCTTCATCAGGCGGGCCTTTTCGAGAGGCAGATTGATCAACACGCCGACGCCCTTGTCTGCGGCTGCCGGAAGCAGGCGGCGTTCGGCATCGCGATTGAAGATCGAATAGTTCGTCTGGATGAAGTCGACGTCGTCGCGTTCGACGATCGCCAGCAACTGGTCCTGCGCCGCCGACTCGTGATGGGTCACGCCGACATGGCGGATCAGGCCTTCCTGCTTCCACGCCTTCATCAGCGGGATGATGACAGGCGCATTGGTCATGCTGTGGCATTGCAAGAGGTTGATCGTGTCGCGCCATGTGCGCATGCGCGACTGCCGAAAGCTTTCCTCGGCATGGGTTTCGTCGCCGAGATATTCGCCCGTGGCCCAGACCTTGTTGGCGAGAAACATCCCGTCCGAGCCTTCGAACTCGCCCATGAACTGGCCGACGCTGACCTCGGCCGAGCCATAGAGCGGTGAGGTGTCGACCACGCGACCGCCTGCGGCAACATAGCGTTCGAAGACCTGACGAAGAGCGTCGCGACGATCGCCGGGCCTCAGGTCGAAGGTGAGGAAGGTACCGAGGCCCAGCGTGGTCACCCGTTCACCGGTGCGGGGCAGAGTACGGGTCAGCACCTCGGGATTGGAGCCCGAGGCTGCGGAGGTCGTGTCCTGGGCCTGCGCCGTGGCAGCGGTCTGGGCGGCAAGCGCCAGCCCGGTTGCCGCAGCACCCACCGTTCCGAGAAAACCGCGACGATTGATCTTTGACTGGTCCACGAGAGGTTTCCTGTTCGATTATTTGTTGAATTCAAAACTGCCAGTTGGCGGGAACCCAGGCGTAGCCGCCATCGGTCTTCAGCATCCGGCCGAGGCCGGGGAACGGGAAGTGGAAGCCGAGCACCGGGATGCGGTCGGTTGCCGCCCAGTCGAAGATGCGCCGGCGCGACGCGAGCGCCGTCTCCTTGTCGCGGTCAGGGCCCGGAAGCCAGGGATTGTCGACGTTGACGACCGGGTGATAGGCAAGGTCGGCCGTCAGCAGCAGTTGGTCGGCCCCAGAGTGGACGAGAAAGGTCGCCATGCCCGGCGTGTGACCGGATGCGACGAGGGTCGTGAGGCCCGGCACAATCTCGGCGCCGGCTTCATAGAACTCGACATCGTTCATGACCGGCTCGAGGCTATTCTTGATCGCGGCGGCGAAGCGCACACGAAACTCCTCCGGCACGGGCATGTAGGAAAGATCCGGATCGGTGCGGACGAAGAAGTCCCAGTCCGCCTTCGGAACGAAGACCGTCGCGCGGGGGAAGGCCTTGCTGCCGTCCTCTGTACGGAGATTGCCGACATGATCGGGATGGGTATGCGAAATGACGATCGCGTCAATGTCAGCGGGACCGAGGCCGATCGCTGCCAGGTTTTCAAAGATGTGGCCGCCGTTCGGCCCCATCGTCTTGCCGGCGCCAGCCTCGATAAGAATCCGCCGTCCGCCGGTTTCAATCAGAAGCGTATTCAGGTTGAGCGTCATATGGTCGGTCGGAAGGAATGCTCGCCGCAGCACCTCCTCAAGCTCCGCTTCGGGCGCGTCGCTGGCATAGACACGAGGAGGGCCGCCAATAACGCCGTCGCTCAAGACGGTCGCGCTGATCTCGCCGACTCGAATGCGGTAGTGACCGGCGTTGCCACTCAACAAGGACGCGGCCTGGGCATTGGCGTTGCCGGAGCCGCTCAGGCTTGGGATGAGCATACTTGATGCGCCTGCGACAGCGGACAGCATGATAGCGCGTCTATTGAGAGCGAAGGCATTCATCGGTTTTCCCTTCTTCGTGGGCACGCTCCCGCTTCTTTCAATTGTACGGGGCCGGAAATGACCGGCGAAAGGAAGCAGACAGGGCGCGATAGTTAACTTTGCACCTACCATGACATGGGATAATTGATCCGATAAGATGCGCAACCATGATCAGCTTGGTTAGAATTACTTCCCAATGAGCCCTGTTCGCCTGGACAGCTTTGACGTGTTCGTCTCTATCGTCCGCTGCGGTGGCTTCCGCGCGGCGGCGCTCGAGCGCGGCGTGTCTTCATCGGCCCTGAGCCAAACGATGAACGCGCTCGAAGAGACCCTCGGCATCCGGCTCCTCAATCGCACGACGAGAAGCGTGTCTCCCACGGAAGCCGGGAAACGCCTCCTTGAACGGTTGGCGCCCGCATTGAGCGACATCAGGCTAGCGATCGCGGAAGTCGACGAGTTGAGGGACACTCCATCCGGAACGCTCAGAATCAACGCCCCGGCGCCGGCGGTCGATCATTTTCTTTGCCCGTTGGCATTCGAGTTCATGGATGCCTATCGCGAGGTGAGCATCGAAATCATCAGCGATGCGGCGGTTATCGACATCGTGGAACAGGGCTTCGATGCCGGCGTCAGATTCGGCAAGCAACTGGCGCAGGACATGATCGCGCTGCCGCTTGGCCCGGCGCTTCGCTATGCAATCGTCGCTTCACCGGACTACATTAATAGGTGCGGGCAGCCGCAGACGCCACACGAACTCGTTGGTCACGACTGTATAAGACGTCGTTTCCCTGGTGGCACCCTCGTCACCTGGCGGTTTGCCGAGGGAAGCGAAGATATCGAAGTCACTCCCACGGGCCGCTTGACGGTCAGTTCTGCGCACAATGAGCTGCAGGCGGCTCTGGCCGGCAGAGGAATAGCCCATGTTTTCGATGACTATGCCAAGCCCTATATCCTGAATGGCGGACTCGTGGAGCTGCTCTCCGATTGGAGCTCGACCTTGCCGCACTGGTTTCTGTACTATCCGAGCCGTCGCCTCCCGAGCGCTTCCATGCGTGCGTTTCTCGACTACGTTAAGCGCTACGACTGGCAGACCCGAACGTGACGGCGCCCCATCCGCGCCGGTCGGGTGAGACGCGCGCAACTTCGGTCAGTGACCATATTTTGTGTCAAGCATCGTGCATAGATTCGCCAATGCAGGGTTTAAGCTGCTAGCTGGTTTCGACGGCCATGCTCATCTCCAATCTGTGCTCTCAAACCAGCGTCGACTGCTGGGCGAACATACCCGCCATCGCGCCTTGCCATGTTTTCGGAGTCAGGCCGTGCAGAAGCCGGGGACGGCGACCTTCTGGAACAGGTGCGGGCTGGCCACGACGGATGAAGGATATGCTGGAGGTTTCGCGAGGAACTCGGGATCAGTGAAGGCGGCGCGGACCGCCTCGGTGGATTCCCACACCACATAGTTCAGGTAGGTCGGGCTATCGCCGATCGCTCGGTGCAGTTGGGTGGAGATGAACCCCGGCTGCTTCTTCAGGATTTTGGCAGCCGCCGTAAAGGCGTCTAGGAAGCCCGCTTCGTCGGCGGAATCGAGCGTGAAGAGGTTGATGAGCACGACCGGCGCGGCCGGTGCCGAGTTGGCGCTCAAGCGGGAATTTATCGTCTAGCGGCTTGAACCGATCTCCTGCTTATCGCACGCTTCGATGAGGCGAGAGCAGAGGACGAGAACGAAATCGAATCCTATTGCCGGTCGGCCGTCGCCATGTTCATCGCCGCGCACGGTGGCAACGACCACGCGGGCGGATAAGCATTTGATTGCTCCGGGCAGCTTGGCCGGGACCGTCGTCCAGGCGCTTCGTCATATTGGGCCGGCGCGCGCGGCCGAGCTTGCACAGATCGCGGCCTCATCTTTCTCCCAACGATAAAAAGACGCTCGCATCTACCGCAGTCCAAGCTCCCGCCTGGATGCGGTCGACGCTTCTCTCCATCGCAGATCCGGCAGCAGTCGGGACAACATTTGATAGGTGATGCGACGGTGCCATCCGACGATATGCTATCGGGTCCGGAACATCGATCGATACCGCTGCCAAAGCTGAAACTATGTATGTCGACAACTAAGCGTCTGATTGTGGAACTTCTCATCCGTGGTGCGGTGACAGCCGCAGCCGCGATGCTGGAAACACATCTCGACGCCGCGATGAAACGCATGATTGCCCAGATAAAAATCGTCTCGATCATTCCAGGCCCGAGTGTGACCGCCGGTTACCTAACGCGGGTCGAGTAGCGGGACCACAATTATCTCCCGCGCACTCAAGCCAACACGCTTCTGATCCGATCCAGCAATGCTGGAGCGTGTCGCTCAAAAGTGCGCAACGGTTTTGAGACAACGACATGCATAAAACAAAAACTTAAAGCGCGATTGGCCCTAGTGCCTGACCATCCCGGCGTCGACATTCAGTGTCTGGCCGGTGATCCAGCGGGCGTCCTCGCTCGCCAGGAACGACACGACATCGGCGATGTGTTCGGGCTGGCCCTTGCCCTTCATTGCCTGCAGCATCTCGACGAAGCCGAACGCCTCGTTGTGCGGGCTCGCCTTGACGCCATCGCTCTCGATCAGGCCGGGCGTCACCGCATTCGCCGTGATGTTGTATTTGCCAAGCTCCGTGGCCAGCGCCCGGGTGAAGCCAATGACGCCGCCCTTAGCCGCGACATAGGCGGCCATGTTCGGCGTGCCGGCAAAGAAGGTGTTGGAGGCGATGCTGATCACCCGCCCTGCCTTGCCCGCCGCACGCATCTGGTCCGTGCCGGCGCGGGTGACAATGAAGGTCCCTGTCAGGTTGACGTCGATGATCTTGCGCCAATGGTCGAGATCGACGTCGTCCCAGGCGACGAACGGCACGATGCTGGCATTGTTGACCAGGATATCGATGCCCCCGGTCAGGGCCTGGATTTCAGCGAAGAGTGCTTTGACGGATGCCGGATCGGCAATGTCGGCGGCGATCGCCCTCGCCTTTCCGCCTATCGCCGCGGCCGCCGCCTTGGCGCCTTCGGCGTTGATGTCGCTGACGATGACGGTCGCCCCGTCGACGGCAAGCCGCGCCGCGATCGCCTTGCCGATACCCTGCGCTGCGCCAGTAACCAGGGCCGTCTTTCCCGCAAGTCGTTCAGTCATGAAAATGCTCCCTCGATCCTTGATCCGATGATGTCTGTTCAGGCGTCGGCGTCGATAACGGCCAGCGCCGCCTCGATGCCTTTGCCGATCGCCAGTTTCTGGCCGGCCGCGTTCATGGCGCCGCCAAGTGCCGTCAGCGCCGCGATCGCATAGATCGGCTGGGCGGTCGGTCCCATATGGCCAATGCGCGTCAGCTTCCCCAATGTTTCGCCACGGCCCGACGAAAACACCACGCCGTAGCGGGCGCGCGCGGCCTGGCGAAGCGCCTTCTCGTCGACACCTTCGGGGGTGCGAACGGCGGTCGTGGTTGGCGATGCGATTCTGTCGCTGGCGGCCCAGATCGACAGGCCCATCGCGGTGACGCCCGCGCGCATGGCCTTGGCGGTGAGCGCGTGGCGCGCCCATACCGCCTCCGGCCCCTCATTGAGATAGAGGTCGAGCGCGGCATCGAGCCCGTTGATCTCCGAAACCGACGGCGTGAACGGAAATGGCTTGTCTCTCGACCAGGCATCTTCCCAGTCGACGATGCTGAGCATCGACGCGCGTGGCGCTGCCCCGTTTGCCTTCATCTTGACCCAGGCTCGCTCGCTGACGCCCATCATGGTGAGGCCGGGAGGGGCACCCAGGCATTTGTTGGGGCCGGTGACATAGATATCGGCCTTGCAATCCTCGGGATGCGTCCTCATGCCGCCAAAGGAGGAGACGGCATCGACGATGAGATAGCCGCCATGCGCCGAAACAAGGGCGCCGATGGCGTCGATCGGGTTGATCGTGCCCGACGGCGTGTCGTGATGGCAGACGGAGACGATGGTGATTTCGGGATGTGCCTTGAGCATGTCGGCGACCGCCTGTGGATCGATCGCCTCGTTGTAGGGCACTTCGATCTCCAGCAGATGCGGCGAATAGCGTTTTGCCCAGTAGCCAAAGCCTTTCCCGTACACACCCGAGGCAAGGTTGAGCACGACGTCGTCGGACGTGATCAGCGACGCCGCCGCCGCCTCGAGACCGAGCACCGGCTCGCCATGCAGGATGACCGGCTTGTTCAACAGCCGCATCGCCTTCTGCGCCTTGTCGACCACCTTCTCGTAGAAGAGCTGGAACGCCGGATCGTAGTCGTAAAGCACGGTGCGGGCGAGGCCGCGCAGCACTTCGGCATAGGCGTTCACCGGCCCCGCGGTGAGTGTGATGACAGGATCGGCGTGGTCGGGATAACGCATGGTCTTGTTCTCCGGATTGGCGAGGGATCAGCCGTAGAATTGCGTGCCGGTCCTGTAGGTCTTGAAGTTTTCCATGTCGTGCGAATACATCAACTCGGCGCCATGGTCCTCGGCCAGCTTCTTCACTTTGCGCATCGAATTGACGCCCGCCACCGGGTCGATGTGAAAAGCCGCCTGGCACAGCGTTTCAAGGCTCTTCTGGGTGTAGGCGGCGTCGATGGTGAACATGATCGGCTTGCGCCGGGGGAACTCGACCAGCAAGCTGTAGTGGCCGATCGAATGGCCGGGCGTCGAGATCAGCTTTACGCCCTTGGCGAGATCGACGTCGCCCTCGATGCCCTCGAAGGTCGAGTTGGCGCGCGTCGTGCCTTCCAGCAATTGCGCGGTCGCGCCACGCGCTTCCGCCGCCTCCGCCGAGAAGCTCAGATCCGAATAGCCCAGATGTTCGAAAGGCTGCGGATTGCAGGCCTGCGGCACTTCCGAACGATGGCAGATCTTCTTGGCGTGTGGAAAATACTTGTTGCCGCCGCAATGGTCGAAATGGAAATGCGAATTGACGACGACGTCGATGTCCTTGGGCTCGAGCCCGAGCAGCGCAAGCGCGCCGGGAATGGTCTGGTGCTTTTCCTGGATCGGCTTCTCGAAGGGCAGCACCTTCATGACGTGATCGTAGTCATAGCCGGTATCGATGAGGAAGCGGCCCTCGGCATGCTCGATCAGGATCGAATAGACCGGAAAGCGCACTTCGCCGCCAGGGCCGCGATTCCAGAACACATGATAGCCATCGAGAACGAGCGAGCCGCCATCGAGCAGGTAGACCTTGGTGTCCGACATCTTTGCCTCCTGTTTTGGCGCGGATCCCTTCCGCGCATCTGATTGTTGTCAGCGCGCACCGCGCTCGTATGGAATGCCAAGTGCCGCCGGCAGACTGGCCCGCCGGCCGAACAACACCAGCATGATCATCACCGCCAGGAACGGCAGCATCTGGATGACGTCGGTCGGTATGTTGATGCCCGCCACCTGCATGGCCGTCGTCAGCGACAGGCAGACGCCGAACAAAAGGGCGCCGAACAGCACCCAGATCGGCCGGCCGCGCGCCAGCATTGCCAGAACGATGCCGAGAAAGCCGGCACCGTTGGTGATGAACGGAATGAACAGGCCCGCCCCGACATTGGCGAGATAGGCGCCGCCGAGCCCGGCCAGCGCGCCGGTCGTCAGCACGGCAATGGTCCGGGTCTTGATGACGTCGATGCCGGCGACGTCGAGCGCGGCTGGCTTGTCGCCCGCGGCCTGCAGGTTGAGGCCGAGCTGCGTGCGCCGATAGAGGTAGCCCATGCCGAACACCAGCGCGACCGCCAGATAGACGATCAGGTGATGCTTGAAGAAGGCGGACCCGATGACAGGAATATCCGACAGCAGCGGAATGACGGTGGCGTCCGCCGCCGGCAGGCGGGGATAGCTGCGCGAGAATTGGAAATGATGAAGCAGCGCCGTCAGGCCTTCGAGACCGAGCGTCAGCGCGATGCCGATGACGATCTGGTTCAGCCCGATGCGCACGCACAGCAGCGCCATGATCAGCGCCACCGCGACGCCGCCGGCGGCCCCTGTGAGGAACCCGAGCCATAGCGACCCGGAATAGAAGGCGCCGACGAAGCCAAGATAGGCACCGGCCAGCATCATGCCTTCGATGCCGATGTTGAGCACGCCGGCCTTTTCCGACATCTGCTCGCCGAGGCCGGCCAGCAGCAGCGGGATCGCCGCGGTGATGGCACCGAACAAGAGCGCGCTGAGAAAGACTTCGCTGAACAGGCCGTTCATGGCTTCAGGCCCTCCGCGACTGGTTGTAGCGGTGATCGATATACTCGGCGAGAGCGAGCACGATCAGCACGATGGAAACCAGCACCAGCGTGAAATGATTGGGCACGCCAAGCCGCCGTGCAGCGCTTTCGCCGCCGATCGACAGCACTGAAAGCAGGAACACGAAACCTATCGCGGCAAAACCGTTCATGCGGGCGAGGAACACGGCCGGAATGACCGCCAGCCCGTAAGCGGGATTCCAGTCGGCGCGGACATTGCCCTGCACGCCGATGATGTCGACGGCGCCGGCAAGGCCCACGAGCCCGGCGGAAATGGCGAAGACGGCAATCGTCAGGCCAGGCACGCCCAGCCCCGCATGAACCGCCGCTCGTGGATTGGCGCCGACGATCCGCAATTTCAGGCCGAACGCCGTGCGCGTCATCACCAGATGCACGATGATGATTGCTGCCAGGCCGAGCAGCAGGCCGCTGGTGATGGTCGTATCGAACAGGCGCGGCAGCCGGTCTTCCACGGGCAGCGTGCGCGTCTGGGGAACGGTCGTGCCGGGATCGCGAAACACAAGCTTGACCAGAACATTGGCGAGCGAGGTGCCCAGGAATGTCATCATCAGTGTGGTGATGATCTCGTTGACGCCCTGATAGGCCCGCAGCAGCGCCGGCACCAGCGACCAGATCATCGCTACCACCGCGGCGATCAGGAACGAACAGATGAGGGCCAGCCAGGCCGGCATCAACTGGACGAACACCGGGGCGCTGGCGGCTGCCGTGACGGCACCGAGCAGGAACTGGCCGTCGCCGCCCAGATTCCACATACCGGCGCGAAAGGCCACGATCAGGCCGGCGGCAAGAAACAGCAGCGGCGCCATGCGCGTCAGCGTCTGCTGGATGCCAAGCGGCGAGAACAGGCCTTTTTCCAGCACATAGCCATAATAGGCGAGCGGGTCGACGCCGACGGCAAGCAGGATGCAACCGGCGATGACCAGTGCGGCGAGGATCGGGCCGAGCGTCATCAGCAGCCTGTGCAGGATGTCGCGGCGCGTCGCAGCTCCGCTCGTGGCATCAAGTGCGGTGGCGCTGACGGTGGGTGCGGTGTCGATGCTCATGCGGCAAGTCCGATCATCAGGCGACCGACCTTGGTGCGGGCGTCGTCTACGTTCTCGACGGTGCCGACCAGCGCTCCGTTGGCGATGACGGCTATGCGGTCGCATATGCTCAGCAATTCCTCGAGGTCGGTGGAGATCAGCAGCACCGCAAGGCCACGGGCTGCCGTATCGCGGATGCGCTGGCGCGACGCTAATGTGTTGGCGAGATCGAGCCCATAGGTCGGCTTGTTGAAGATCACAACCTTGGCGCCTTCGGCCAGTTCGCGCGCCAGCAGAACCTTCTGGATATTGCCGCCGGAAAGCCGCGCGACCGGCGTCTTCAGGCTTGGCGTGCGCACATCGTATTCACGCACGAGCTGGGCGGCGCGCTTGTCGATCTCGGCGCGCTGTTCGAAGCCGTTGCGCCAGAACGGAGCGGTGCCCACCTGCTTGAGGAAGAAGTTTATCGAGACCGGGAAAGTTCCAACCGTGCCTTCACCCAGCCGGTCGTCGGTCAGGTAGCGAAGACCGCGCTGGCGGCGTTCGCCGACGCTCAGCGTCTCGATAGCGGTTCCCTCCAGCCGCACCGAACCACCGGTCGCCACGCGTTGACCGGCCAAGGCCTCTGCCAATTGTTTCTGGCCGTTGCCGTCGATGCCGGCGATGCCAAGGATCTCGCCCGGACGAATTTCAAAGGAGATCGACGACAGGCCCGGCGCGTTGTCCGTCGGCGCGACCGCCAGATCCGCGACCTGAAGCAGCGGAGCGGCTTCGGCGCGGACTGTGCGGATCGGGCGATCGACCGCTTCCGGATCGTCCTTCTGCTGGCCGAACATCAATTCCACGATCTCAGAGATGATCTCCTGTTCGCCAAGCGTGCGGAACCGCTCGGGCGGAATCTCGCCAACCTTGCGGCCGAGCTTCAGCACCGAGATGCGGTCGCCGAAGGCCGCCGCCTCCTTGAGCTTGTGCGTGATAAAGACGATCGACAGTCCCTGCTCGACGAGGCGGCGCATCAGCGCGCCCAGTTCGTCGATGCCTGTCGGCGTCAGCATCGAGGTGGACTCGTCGAGGATCAGCAACCGGCTGTTGCGCACCATCGCGCGCAGGATTTCGACCTGCTGCTGCTCGCCCAGCGAAAGCTCCGATATCTTCGCATGCAGCTTGACGGTGATGCCAAGCGTGCTGGTGATCTCGGCGACGCGCGCCGCCAGTTCTTCGGTCCTGGGGCGTTGCCACCACGGCCCGCCAAGCAAGAGGTTTTCCGCCACTGTCAGCGTCGGCACCAGCATCATGTGCTGGAAGACGGTTCCAATACCGAGCGCCAGCGCATGGCGCGGCGAGGTGATCGGCGTTGGCTTGCCATCGACCAGTATGCGTCCCTCGTCCGGCTGCTGCAGTCCCGACAGCATGCCGATCAAGGTGGATTTTCCCGCGCCGTTCTCGCCGAGCAGCACATGCACCTCGCCGGGACGGATCGACAGATCGATGCTGTCATTGGCGACAATGCCGGGAAAGCGTTTGGTCACGCCCTCAAGCGCGACGATGTCGCGCGCGGCAACGGACGATGAAGAAAGACTGCTCATGAAAGCCCAGCACAAAAATGGGAATTGTCCGGAGGGATGAACTGGTCACCCCTCCGGCGGCCGACCATGATCGCCCTACTGGGCGACGCTGGTCATCAGCGCCCTGACGGCCGCTGCATCATAGACCGGCTCGACCGGAATCTTGCCGGAAATGACGTCGTCGCGCAGCGCCTGGATCTCGGTCCAGACATTGTCCGGGATCGCAGCGGTCTTCAGAAGCTTGACCGAATCGTCCTTGAGGCCGATCGAGTAGCTCTTGGTGCCAAACGTGTCCGCCTTCAGATCGGCGATCATCGCCGCATAGACCGGCTCGATGTTCCACACCACCGACGACAGCAGGAAGCCTTTGTCGATCGGCGTCTTGTCGCCGATGACGTCGATGAAATAGACCTTGCCGCCGTCACCGGCCTTGGTCGTCTCGACCGCCTGCAGCATGCCGAAGCTCGAGCCGTTGCCCTGGCCGAAGATGATGTCGGCGCCCGACGCGATCACGCTTTCGGTGACGCGCTTGCCGCCTGCCGCGTCGCTGTAGGCGGCGGGCCCGATCACCGCATAGGTGATCTTGACATCCGGATTCTCGGCCTTCACGCCCTGCGCGAACGCCGCCGACTGCGAGTTCCACGAGGGCGGCTCGCCCGACACGACGATGCCGACCGACTTCGAGCGCGACATCTTGGCGGCAAGACGGCCGGCTAGATAGGCGCCCTGGTGACCACTCAGCGTGTAGTCGGCGACGAGGCCCTTCTCCAGACCGGTCGGCGTATCGACGATCGCCACCGGAACCTTCAATTCCTTGGCGATTTCAGGCGCCGAGGTGTTGTAACCGCTGGCGTGGGCGATCAACAAGCTGGCGCCGTCGGACGCGAGCTCCCGCAACGTCGGACGAACATCGCCATAGCCGAGACCCTGGGCCACGACCACTTCGACGCCGGCGGCCTTGCCCGCCGCCTTGGCGGCATCGATGCCCTGCTGGTTCCAACCGTAATCGGTGCCTTCTTCGGGCGTCAGGATGGCGATCGACTTGACTTCGCCGGCAAACGCGCTGCCTAGCAAGACGCCACTTAGTATAGCTGCGCTCACACTACTCTTCAGAATCTTTAACATGTTACCCTCTCTGTTTGATTTACCAATCAATATTCTTGTTGTTATTGCGCACATGCGAGGTAGACTGCCTGAGAAAATTTACCCGTGGAGCTCAGGCAAAGTGAAGATTCGTTATGTTCTCCCTGTGGCGCTGGCGTTCACATCCTTCGCCAACGCGGTTGAGTTGCACCACGTCATCGTCCGAAAGGGCACCGACGGGCTCGACATGGTGCCGTTGACGATTTCGAATGCGGGCAATGAAGGGCTGTCCTGCAATGCCGACTTCGCCCACTGGTATTCGGCCGGGATCGCGACGGTCGAGCCGGGCAAGAGCGCTCGCCTCGAACTCTGGTTCGACCCCAAGACGGGCACGTTCACGATCCTCAACGACAAGCGCGAAAACCTGCCCGTCGAGCGGCTGTGGTGCGGCCTGTCGGGTCGCGCATATGCCACGCGCGGGCAAATCACGCTCGACCGCACCGACGCGGCGAAAGGCGAACGCGCCGTGTCCTGCGTTATGGGGCAGGACAGACTGGTCTGCCGGTAGGCGCTCATCGATTCGTTGGCCCGCGACATCGCGCGACCTACTCCTTAGCTAGGAATTTATCGGTGAAAACATCGTCGGCTGAGAGAGCCGTCTTGAGCACGCCCTGATCGGTGAGCGTCTTCAGCGTTTCCTCCCACTGCGTCTTCGTCATCCAGCCGAGGCCGTGCTCCTTGGTGTCCGGGCTGTTGAAGGTCGACGCGATATCGGCGTTGATCTGCGCCAGCAGCACATCCTTCTTGTCCGCATAACCGGGTGCGGCCTTGGCCGTGATCTCGGCGGCCTCTTCGGGGTGGGCCACGACATAGTCGAATGCCTCCCTGTATGCCCTGACGAAGCGGGCGACGATTTCGGGCTTGTCCTTGATCATCGTCTGCGAGGTGAACAGGCCTGAGCCGTAAGCCTTCCAGCCGTGATCGGCGCCCATCATGATGCTGAGCGAACCGGGACCGCCGGCCTTGGCTTCTAGTTCCGGAACCTCGGCGTCGACATAGCCGACCACGGTCTGCACGCGACCGAGAAGCAGGTAGCTTTCGTAGGGTGGAGAGACGCTGTTCAGCGTCATGTCCTTTTCGGTCAGGCCGTTCGCGGCAAGGAAACCCTTGAAGAAGATATAGGTCGATCCCGCGGGATGAATTCCGATGGTGAGACCCTTGAGATCGGCCGGCTTCGTAAGCTTCAAGGTCTTGGCGAGCGAGATGATCGCCAGCGGCGAATGCTGGTTGACGGCGGCCAGCGCCACGACCGGCACATTCTGCGATCGTGCGACGGCGAGCGTGGGAAGATCGCCGAAGCCGAAATCGGCGTTCCCGTTACCCACCAGGCGCATGGCGTCCGGAGAACCGGATCCTTTGCGGATCTCGGCCACGTCGATGTCGTTCTTGGCGAAGAAGCCCTTTTCCTTGCCGACGAAGAACATAGCGTGGTTGCCGCGCACCACCCAGTCGAGCTGGACGTTGACCTTGTCCGCCGCCAGTGCTGCGCCGGAGAAGCCAAGCGCGCCGGCAAACGCTGCAAGCGTGGCCGCCTTGATGAGTGAGCGTCTCAGCATTGATCGATCCTTCCTGTCGTTGACTGTCCTAGGGAACCTAGGCGTGGCTGAATTTCGGTGCCCATGGCACCACGATGCGTTCGAGAATTTCGGCTGCGTAGTAAAAGGCGATGCCCAGCACCGAGACGAGGAGCAGGGCCGCGAAGACCAGCGCGGTGTCGAGTTGGGTCGAGGCGAACTGGATGACGTAGCCGAGCCCATCCGAGGCGCCGGCGAATTCGCCGACGATGGCGCCGATGACACTGAGCGTCGCGGCGATCTTGGTTCCGGCCATCAGGTTCGGCAGCGAATGCGGAACGCGAATCCTGAACAGGATCTGCGTCGGGCTGGCACCGACCGAATTCATCAACGACAACAGCGAACGGTCGACCGACTGCATGCCGGCCAGCATAGACAAGGTCACCGGGAAAAAGGCGATGACCAGGATCAGGCCGATCTTGGGCGCGAGCCCGTAGCCGAACCAGAGGATGAAGATCGGCGCCAGTGCCACCTTGGGCACGTTCTGGAACAGCACCACCAGCGGATAAAGCGCTCGTCCCAGCCAGTCGAAGCGCACGATGACCAGCGCAAGGGCAATGCCGACCACGACAGAGACAAGGAACCCGAACAGGATCTCGCCTGCCGTCACCAGTGTCGCCTGCATCAGCGTTGCCCATTGCGCGACCAGCGATCGCGCGATCTCGGACGGGGCGGGAATGATGAAAGCGGATATGGCGAAAATCCGCACCACGGCTTCCCACACCACGATCGTCGCCAACAGAAGGATGACCGCTGGAAGCCAGCTGCGTGTTGCGGCACCCCAGCTTGAGACAAGCCGCGACCCGGAGGAATTGGCGACAGTTTGATCGCTCACGACGCGCCTCCCGGTTGATGGCTGGCGCGCAGCATCGTCCGCAGCTGAACCATCAGCCTGACGAACTCCGGATCTTCCGGCACCGATAGATCGCGGGGATAGGGCAGACCAATGTCGAGGCTTTCGGCGATCCGCCCAGGCTTGATCCCCAGCACGTAGACATGGCGCGACAGGTGAATGGCCTCGTCCATCGAATGGGTGACGAGCACGATGGTCTTGCCGGTTCGCTGCCAGATCTCCAGCAGCGACTGGCCCATCTGGTCGCGGGTAATGGCGTCGAGCGCGCCGAACGGCTCGTCCATCAGCAGCACCGCCGGATCGAGCGCCAGGGCCCGCGCGATAGCGACGCGCTGGCGCATGCCGCCGGACAATTCATGGGGGCGCTTGTGGGCGCTGTCGCCCAACCCCACCAGTTCCAACATTTCCTGCCCGCGAGCGCGCAAATCCGCGCGCGAGAGCGACTTGTCGGCGATGCCAAGCAGCATCGACGCGTTATCGACGGCATTCTTCCAGGGGAGCAGGTTGGCGTCCTGGAAGACAAGCCCGATCATGCGCTTGCGCGCCGCCTCGACCGGCGGAAGTCCGGCGATCGAAACGCTGCCGCTCGTCGGATTTACAAGCCCGGCCAGAACCTTGAGCAAGGTGCTCTTGCCGCAACCGGAAGGACCGATAAGGGAGACAAACGACCCCTTCGGTACTGAAAGATCGATGTTCTGCAGAATCAGTTGTTTGGCCATGATCACCGAGACACCCTTGGCGGAGATCAGGTCGTCATGGCGGCTATGAGCCGGCCGGTCGCCGGCTGCTCGGATGGTTTCAATGCGCATGGCTTGCCACCCCATGGGCTGTCGTCAATCGGAGCCGCACCGTCCGGTCCGCGAAAGTCTGCTTGGCGCCAACAGCGACCGCTACGAAGTCCCCGATCCGGCCGACCCTGTGAGCACGATGCGCCATTGGCTACTCCCGACCTTCCAGAATGCGCCGCACAGCGACGAGCTTGCGAGCCCGTTCGCCTTGCAGCGCCTTGGTCTGCTCGGGCGTATAGGAAAACATGCCCTCGCCCGACTTGATGCCGAACTTCGACGCGTTCGTCTTTTCCAGCACCATTGGCGCGACATCGTCGCGATTGGAGAGGTCCGCGTTAAGGAAGGAAGAGACGGACTTGTAGATGTCGAGGCCCGCCATATCGAGCAGCGCCATCGGCCCGATCACGGCGATCTTGTAGCCGATGCCCCATGACACGCAGGTATCCAGATCTTCAGGATCGATGACGCCGCGCTCGACAAGGTCGACCGCCTCGCGCAGCAGCGCATAGAGCACGCGGTTTTCGACGAAGCCGGGAACGTCCTTCTTCACCACCACCGGCAGCAAGCCGATCGAGCGGATCAGATCGCGGATCGTCGCCACGGTTTGCGGCGCTGTCGTCTCGCCGGCGATCACCTCGATCATCGGGATGATGTGCGGCGGGTTCGACCAGTGCATGCCGACCATCCGCTCGGGATGCGATATGTGCTCCTGCAGTTTTGTGATCGGGATTCCCGACGTGTCGGAAGCGACGATCGTATCGGATGCTATCAGGCCGTCGATCGCGCGGTAGACATCGCCTTTGACGGAGATGTTTTCAGGCACGTTCTCGATGATGAGGTCGGCCCCGGAAACCGCATCGCCGAGGTCATCCGTGAAGCGGACGGTTCCGACGCCGGCCGGCGGAGGCGCGATAGCCAAGGCGTCGAGAACGGTTTCGGCCACGCTCAGCATGGATCGCGCGCGCTCGATCGCTGCCGGGGCCACATCGTAGGCGACTACCTGGAGGCCGCCTCTGGCGAGCCGGGCAGCCATGCCCGGTCCCATCGTACCCAGACCGATGATGGCGATACGTCGGATCATTGCCCTGCCCTGCTTTCTTTTGAACTCGCGATGAGGTCGGCGGCCTTCTCGGCAATCATGATCACCGCCGCGTTGATGTTTCCGCAGACGAGGTCGGGCATGACGGAAGCGTCCACCACTCTGAGGCCTTCGACGCCGCGCACCCGCAATTGCGGGTCAACGACCGAGGCTGCATCGGCTCCCATCCGGCAGGTCCCGGCCGGATGATGCACGGTGATGGAGGTCTTGCGGATATGCTCGTCGATCTCGTCGTCGCTCTGGCACTTCGGACCAGGAAAGAACTCCACCTCGATGAAGGGCTGCATGGAGGGCTGCGCCGCAAGATCCCTTGCCACCCGGAAGCCGGCCCGCAGCGACTCCCAATCCTTCGGCGAGGCGAGGAAATTCTGGTGGATCAGCGGCGCCGCGAAAGGATCGGCCGACGCCAGTTTCACCGCTCCCCGGCTTTCAGGCTGTGTCGCCACGATCCGCGTTGCGAAGCCGTCCGGAAACGGCGCCTTGAACGGCCTGAGATATGGCCATGCGGCGAGCGGAGCCGCCGTGAAGAGCAGTTGCACATCCGGTAACGGTCGCGCCGGACCGCTCTTCAGGAAGGCGACAACCCCGCCGGGCACGTCGCCGGAAAAACCTCGTCCCGTGAGGTAAGTCTTGACGAAATCGAACCCGATCCGATCGGCACGCATGTTCCGCAGGAACGGACCTGGATTGCGGCGCCGGTACATGAGAATGACCGAGACGTGATCCTGCAGGTTCTTGCCGACTGCCGGCAGGTTGACCCGCGTCTGGATACCGTGAGCGGAAAGTTCATCCTGCGCCCCTATGCCCGACAGCATCATGAGTTGCGGCGTGTTGATCACACCGCCGGCAAGCAGCACTTCCTTACGGGCGAGGACCGTGCGTTCGCCTCCGCGATGGTTGATGGCGACGCCGGTGGCGCGCGCACCCTCCAGCACGATCTTCGTTGCGCTCGCTTCCGTCAGAACGGTCAAGTTGGGCCGCTTCAGCACCGGCCGCAGATAGGCTGACGCTGTCGAGGAACGCCGGCCTTTTGAAATCGTCATCTGGAGGCGGCCGAAACCTTCCTGCCGCTCGCCATTGTAGTCGTTCGTCTGCGCATAGCCTGCCTGCACGCTGGCTTGCGCAAAGGCGTCGATCAGCGTGTCCTTGTAGCGGCAGAATTGGGTGCTGATCGGGCCGTCGCCGCCACGATATTGGTTCTCGCCTCCTTCCCAGCTTTCCTGCTTACGGAAATACGGCAGGACCTTGTCATACGACCAGTCGCTGAGCCCTGTGGCTGCCCAACGATCGTAGTCCCCGCGGTTCCCCCGCACATAGGCCATGGCGTTGGTCGAGGATGACCCGCCGATGACCTTGCCGCGCGCGCATTCGACCCGACGCCCACCGACGTTGTCTTCAGGCTCGCAGAAATACATCCAGTCATGGCGGCGCTCGGTCAAAATCTTACCCCATCCGAGCGGGATGTGGATCATGGGATCACGGTCCCAGCCGCCTGCCTCCAGCAACAGCACCGAACATCTTGGGTCGGCGCTCAGCCGGTTGGCGAGCACGCAACCGGCTGATCCGGCCCCAACGATGATGTAATCGTAGCTTTCCGCATGCGGCATGGTGTGTTTCATTGCCTTCGCCTGACGCGCCTGCGTCAGGAACCTATCGAAACCGAGCCTGGAAAATCCCTGCGCTTGCCGGACGCTCCAGGCATTCCTCAAGGTGGCCGCCGCTAGAGCAGGCCAGCCTCTCTCAGACGCTGCGACCAGTGGTTCCAACCCCGGTCGATCTGCGCGCCGACAAGCTTTCCAGCCGTCTTGACCTCGCCGGGCGACAGATAATTCACCTTGCCGATCTGCAAGCCGGCCGTCAGCGCTTTCGCCTCCTGCTCCAGATAGAAAGCGCGGAAGACGACTTCGCGCACCGAATTACCGACATTGACCACGCCGTGGCGCGCCATGAGGACCACGGTGCTGCCGCCGAGACTTTCGGCGATATCGGCGCAGACGTCGGTACTGCCACCGAAAAGATCGGTGGCGTCGCCATGCTTGTCGCGGATCTCGTAAACCGGAACGGATTCGCCCATGAACGCACCCATATGGGTGACGGGCCGCAGCGGGGTGTCCACGAAACAATAGGGCAGGACGGCCGGCGAGTGGGTATGGAGCACGCACTGGACGTCAGGGCGCGCCTTGTAGATCTCGGAATGGATATAGCGCTCCAGATAGGAGGGCCGGTTGTCCTGCGTCTCGCCATCCAGGTTCAGCCGCTGGATGTCATCCACGGTGATCAGGCTCGGAGCCAGCTTCTGTCCTAGGAAGAAGAAGTTGGGATCTTCCGGATCGCGGGCGCTGATATGCCCGAACGTGTCCATGATGCCTTCATGCAGAAGGATTTTTGTGGCCCTGACCAGCTCCTCGAAAACCGTGCTGCGAGCGGATTTGTTCTCTGTCACTTCAAATTCTCCCACTAGGCGGCGCCTGCGATCATTCTTGTTGTCGTTATCGACCGCCGGCGCCCGGATATTTCACTTGTTTTCGTACAGACCGACGATCCGGTTCTGCTCAATGATGTTGCCGGCGTATGTCTGGAGAAATTCCTCCCGCGTCGGCGTCCCTTCGACCTTGGTGTCGAGGGCGTAGACCCAGAAATAGTAGTGATGTTTTCCGTGACCTGCAGGCGGCTGGGGACCGTAGTACTGCTTGTCGCCGGCGCCATTGGGCCCCACGCGGAATCTCTCCTGGGCGTCCGACAGGTCGGTGGTCGACGGATCGATACCGTACACCACCCAGTGGGTGAAGCCATTGGCCAGCGGCGCGTCTGGATCGTGGCAGATGACGGCAAGCTCCTTGGTTCCTGCCGGCACGCCGCTGAGGGTCAGCCTCGGCAAGACATTGCCTTTGTCGCCCGCATGCTCGTCACGCAGCATTCCTAGCGGCTCGAAATCGGCCGACGTGATCTTGAGGTCCTTGATGTTCAGGGGCACGTAACTCGTCCTTTCAGAAACTATATCGCGCTAGACTGCGGCATTGAGGTCGGCGACGGTCTTGCCGCCGACCCGCTGGTGTACGCGCGAACCGGAGGCGACAGCGACGCAGATCAGCAGTTCGTCGGGGCGCGGGCCGTCCGGAACGGCGAAGGTGACGGCATCATAGTGCGAGCGGATGTAGAGCTCGTCCTTGTGCGCCAGCGGGATGTCGATCGCCGTGCCGGCCACCGCGACCTTGCTGGCAGACGAGATCCAGGCCCTGCCTCCACCGACCTGCTGGCGAAGCGGATCGCCGAACACCGTGGTGATACAGGCAACGACGTGCTCCTGCTCGCCCGCCGTGCCGGCGATGCCGCCCTTGCCATAGCTTTCGACCGGCCTGTTGCCCAAAAGGGCCGCAGCCCGCTCACCAAGCGCATGGCCGATGGCCTGACTGGAATCCGTCAGTTCCGACAGGTCTGCGACGAATTTGCCGGCAAAGGGATTGCGGATGATGACACCAACCGCGCCCTTGACCAGACCCTCCCCCGGCGCTCCGCCGTCGTGGCGGATTTCATGGATGGTGGAATACCAGCCGCGCACATCGTAATGTTTTTCAACTTCCAGCGAGTAATCCATTCGTGTCTCCCAGCAGGCGCGCAGCCCTTGCGCGCGAAAACCGTTATTGCGTGCGCCCACCGGCTATTGCGGCCACGAAGAGACGCGGCGCAGCGGGTCGTAACAGGCGGCCTCCAAGGCTACCGGCGTGAACATGTTTCCCTTCGACAGCGAGCGGTTCGCGGCATAGTCGGCCGAGAGCGCCTGGCAGCGATCCGTGATCCCCCGGATGCGCGCCTCCCACTGCGGCAGTGCATCCACGACCGAGGAAACAGTCGCCATGTCCTGGGCGAGGCTGAATGCATTGACCATCGCGCAGCCGGCGCCCTGTGCAAGCGCCGGGCACATGGCGTTGGCCGCATCGCCCACAAGCGCGACCTTGCCCTTTGCCCAACTGTCGAGCTTCGTCGTCTCGTACTTGTCATACCGGGCCGACTGCAGCTTCGCTGCTTCCACGAGACAGGGTTCGAGGAACGGGAACATCTCGACCCACACCTCCAAATCGATCGGCACGCGCGAGCCGCGCGGATCGGACGCCGGCGCCATCATGCCAAGGTAGAGTTCCTGGTCGTTGCACGGCGAATAGAGAATGCGCTGGACACGTGGGCTGAAGTTCCACATGTCGATGGTATTGTCCCACTCGCCCTCGCCAAGCCGCTCCTTGAGACGCGGCACGATGAGCCGAATGATACCGTCTGTAGCGGCCCAGCGCTCCTGCTTGAAACCGATCGAGTCGCGCACCTTGGAACCAACACCGTCGGCACCGACGATCAGATCGGCCTCCAGCACCTCGCCGGTTTGCAGCGTCAGCCGCCCGGCGGGGTCCGCCGCGATGGCTTCGGAGTTCACCCGAAACTCGACGCCGACATCGTTTGCGCGGCGCACCAGCGCATTGTGCAGGTGGCTCCGCGTCATGACCCGCCACGGCAGGCCGTGAAAGGTCTCCTTCGAGACGGACTTGTTCTGCATCCAGGTCTCGTAGGTCGGCGGCGTGTGCGAACCGTTCAGCACATCCTCCAAGGCACCCAGCCCCTCAAGCACGCGAAGACCATTGTGCCAGAGATAGATGCCTGCGCCGAACGCCCGCAGATCAGAGCTCTTTTCGTGCAGCCTGACATCCCAACCATTCTGCCTGAGCGCGATGGCGGCTGTCAGGCCGGCAAAGCCGCCGCCAGCGACCTCGGCACGACGCGCTTTGCCCGGAGTTTTGTTTACGTTGGCCATTTTCTGGATCCTGCTGCGTACAAGAAGACGGCGCGCTTGGCCGTCAGGCGTCTATGAAGTTGGTGATGGCTTTCAACGTGATCTCGGGAGAGACCTCGTTGACGTAATGGTCGGCGCCCGGAACGACGACGACAGGCAGATCAGGCCGCAGTTGACTTGTCTTCGCTAGCGCCGCCGCTGAGACCAATTTGCTCGTCTCGCCCCGCACGATGAGGACGGGCTTCGTCACGTCGCGGTAGGCCGGCACCAAGTCTGATCGCAGGCCCCTGGCGGTCTGCGCCATGGCCGCGGGCGAGGCCAATGGACGCAATCCGCCATCGACCGACTGATAGCCGCTCTCAGCCCTGATCTTGATAGCATCGGCGGGAATATTCGGATAGCGGCCGGCGAGGTATGCTTCGATGGCCGCCACATTATCGAACAGCTGGTCCCCCGCGATTACCCGCGCTTCCAGCGCGTCGAACACTTCAGTCTCGATGTACGGCGTGAAGTCGATCGCGACGACCGACCGCACCAGGTCCGGATATTTCGCTGCGGCCGTGACGGAATTTCTGGCACCGAGCGAATGTCCGACCAGGATGGCACGGCCCCGGTCGAGAGTGCGTACCAGGCCGGCGATGTCGTCCGCGTAGTCATTCGCCTCGTAGCCGGTTTCCGGCTTGTCGCTGAGGCCATGCCCCCTCTGGTCAACCGCTATGGTCGTAAACCGATCTGAGAGTCGAGCCATCAACGGCTCGAAGACGGCGGAGTTGGAGGTGATGCCGTGGAAGAACAGCATCAATGGGCCGTTGCCCTTCTCGCGCACGTTCAAGGTGATGCGGCCAGTGTCGACGCGTCGCGAGATGAAGTGGTCGGAAAGTCTGTCCACCGCCATGTCCATGATCCTCGTCTCCGCTGCCCGTCTCCTGCAAAAGGATCATACAAGCGGGGGCCGCGTCAAGCCGATTGTCTGACATTCTTGCAATCTTCAGATTTGACAATCTGACTATCCTGCTATCAAATTTGCACAGCGTGGCGTATGCTGCTTCAGCTTGCGACTCAGAGGCCCATGAGACGTTACCGATGACCCCAGATTTGAATTTGCGAATTTCGCCACGGACCGTGCAACGGGAAACCGTCGACAAGTTACGGCTCGCGATCTTCTCGGGGTTGTTCCAGCCGGGAAGCCGCCTTGTCGAAAGTCAACTGTGCACCCAACTCGGCATCAGCCGCCCCTCGCTAAGGGAGGCTTTGCGCAGTCTTGAGGCCGAGCGCCTGATCGAGATTGTACCCAACCGCGGGCCGTCGATACCGGCACTTTCGTGGGAGGTGGCAACCGCCATCTACGAGGTTCGAGAGCTGTTGGAAGTCGAGGCAGCGGGACGATGCGCGTTGAGAATTTCCCCGGAACAGTTGCGTGACCTTGAGAAGTCTCTTTCCGCATTCGAAGAGGCGGCATCCAGCAATGACAGCCTGGCGCAGGTCATGACCGCCGCAGACTTCTATTCAATCATACTCGCGAATTGCGGGAATCCGATCCTGGAAGAAGTGCATCGCGGTCTGGTGGCCAGGATAAGCTTCTTTCGAGGACGATCGATGTCATTGGACGGCAGAGCACAAAGCAGCCTGGCGGAGATGAGAGAGATATTCGAATCCATCGCCGCCGGCGACGAGAAAGCCGCCCGCAAAGCCTCGAAACAGCATGTCTTGAAGGCGAAAGCGGCAGCGAAGATATCCATGGACAGTGGGCTTTGAGTCCTTCGAAAGACTGTAGTTCCGTCTGAGACTGGAAGTCCTTCATGACGTTTCGGATCGGGTATCTGCCGCCGCAGATCAGTGCGCGCGGTCTTCACAATGTTGGTGTCAGACGTGCCGGCTATCGAAGCCAGCAAGTGGCGGATGGAGCGATGATGACCGGGGCCAATGTCGAGCGCAAACCGAATTCTGATATCGTCATCGTCGGCGGTGGGTCGGCCGGCACGTTGCTTGCCGCGCGACTGAGTGAAGAGCCGGACAGTCGCGTTCTGCTGATCGAGGCAGGCGAAGAGGCGACGGACCCCGACATCTGGAACCCCGCTGCCTGGCCGACGCTTCAGGGCCGCAGCTATGATTGGGACTATCGCACGGAGCCGCAAGCCGGCACCGCAGGCCGGGTGCATCATTGGGCGCGCGGGCGGTTGATCGGCGGCTCGAGTTGCCTGCACGCGATGGGCTACATACGCGGTCATCCTTCCGACTTCCAGGCTTGGGTCGACGCGACCGGGGATCGCCGATGGAGTTGGGATGAACTGCTGTCTGTTTTCCAAGCTATCGAAAACCACCCGCTTGGTGGCGACGGCATTCACGGCAAGGGCGGGCCGTTGCCGATCCATTTACCGGCGGACGAAGTAAGTCCGCTTGCTCGTGCCTTCATCGAGGCAGGCGCAGCGTTAGGTCTGCCTCGCCTTGAGGGCCACAACAGCGGAGAGATGATCGGTGTCACCCCGAACTCCTTGAACATTCGCGACGGGCGGCGGGTTACGACGGCGGACGCCTGGCTCACAAAGACTGTTCGCGGCCGCCAAAACCTGACCATCCTTACGGGATCCCGGGTTCGGCGGCTCAACTTGGAGGGCAATCAGGTCCGCAGCCTCGAGGTCGTAGGGCGACAGGGTTCGGTCGAAGTCTTTGCGGATCAAATTGTACTTTGTGCCGGAGCGCTGGAAAGTCCGGCGTTGCTGATGCGTTCGGGCATCGGTCCGCACGATGTGCTCGATGCCGCGGGCATTGGCTGCTTGATCGATATGCCTGAAATCGGTCGAAACCTTCAGGACCACCTGCTTGGTGCCGGCAACCTTTATGCGGCCCGCGAGCCGGTTCCTCCATCGCGCCTCCAACATTCGGAGTCGATGGCCTATATGCGAGCTGGCAACTTCACCGCTACCGGGCGACCTGAAATAGTCGTTGGTTGCGGCATCGCGCCGATCGTGTCCGAATGCTTCCAGGCGCCTGCCGCCGGCACGGCCTACACGCTGCTGTTCGGGATCACCCATCCGACGAGCCGCGGCAGCGTGCGCATAAGTGGGCCTGAGCTCGGTGATCGATTGATAATCGACCCGGCATACTTGCAAACCGGTCGGGACCGCGAACTGTTTCGCCGAGCTCTCGAGGCAGCACGGACAATCGGACATAGAGGTGAACTCGCCGGCTGGCGAGAGCGCGAACTCCTGCCAGGCGCCCTGAACAGTGCGGCCGAGGTCGACGACTTCATCGCGCGGTCGGTCATCACACACCATCATCCCTGCGGTACTTGCAGGATGGGCAAGGACCCGGACGCCGTCGTCGATGCAAATCTACGGTTCAAGGCGCTCGACAATCTTTTTGTCGTGGATGCGTCGATTATGCCCAACCTAACCGCAGGGCCGATTCATGCTGCGGTCCTCGCGATCGCCGAGACCTTCGCTCGATGGCACCGGGAAACCCTACAATCTTGACCCGAAGGGCTGATGTTCTTGACCGGTTCATCTCATCATTCCTCGCGAAGATCGCGGCCGTTGCAGCTCGTCCTCCGGGATAAGATTGTTTTGACTCCGACATGCAGGCACGGCAGATGCGCGCGGCTCTTGCCGGCCAGCGTGCGGTCGGTGAGCGCGATCGCCGCGGCGAGCGGTTCGGCAACGTCGGCGAGCGGCACCGGCCATGTCGGATCGTGCCCATTCTGCAGGATCCAGTCTACATCTTATGCGACTTTTGACCTCATTCAGGTGCGCTCAGCCAGCTCGCTGTGAGCGCGATGACCTCAGAGCGAAGCCCGCCGATTTGCACGCCATTCCACGCCATTGCCCTATTCCCAAGCCCATGGCGCTTCACATTCTCGCCGGTGCGTTTCAGATTAGTCAGGCTGTTTAGAAGGAGCACGAACCCAACGACGAGTGAATGCCGCGTGGTTGCAAACGGAGGTCGAATAGGCCGCCGAAATGAGGTTGTTGCCGTCGTCGCTCCCCTCATTCCCACTCGATTGTTCGGGGCCATATCAACCATTTGAATTCATTGAAGAAATATTTTTTCGCCCAGGGACTACCGGCCTAGGACCTGTCAGAAAGCTACGCTACTGATATCGTTGAGGAATTTCCACCAACCTCCGCAAGCCATCTATCGGCTGCCATCGGCTATTTCTGATCCTTTCCAGCTCTGACGCCCGGATCCAAATTGCGCGAAAAGTACCGTCAGCGTTGGCACGACCCGCCGCCTGCCAAAACGGGCAATGTCTGGGCGCGACTTGGCTGCTGCGGTTCCCTTTTCGCGCCCTTGCTCAGTCTTCGTCCTGCCACCTGCGCAGATCCGTCTGGTCATGATAGGCCATGCGGTCAGGCGTGGTGATCAACTCAATCGTCGTGCCCCATGGCATGCGGCAATAGCAGACCCTGTTTCCGGGACCTTTTTCGGTGGCGTATGGAATAGCGCGCGGCGCGGTAAGGACTGTGCCACCGGCCTTCTCGAAGCGCTCAATCGAAGCGTCGATGTCGTCAGTGTAGACGCCGAAGTGCGTAATGCCGAAGTCGCTGGCTCGACCGACGAGGGCCATGGGATCATCGCGCTGGCGGAGCAGATGGAAGAAGGCGCGTTGGCCATGGAGCGCCGGCTTGCGGGGCAGGAACAGAATCTCAAGGGCAGTCTGCGCATTTCATCAGCGGACTGGTTTGGGGCCTATGTGCTCCCTCCCATCCTGGCAGATTTCTCGAAGGCCTATCCCAATGTCGACGTCGAGATCCTGACCGGCACGCGCCGGTTCAGCCTCGCCCAACGGGAGGCCGACGTCGCGTTTCGCATCGTTCCGTTCGACACTGCCGATGTCGTTCAGCAGCGGCTATTCAGGCTCGAATATGGCGTCTACATCGCCGAGGAGGCGGCTGATCCCAACTATGGCGACGGGACCGGTTTCCGGCTGATCACCCATGACACATCCACGGGCCATTTCCCTGACATCGCGTGGCTCATCGAGAGTTTCCCTAACGCGAGACCAGTCCTGCGATCGAACAACCGCAACGTCCAGGGGCGCATGCAGGCATGGCGTCGGCATCGCTGTCTTGCCCCGAGTGGTCGGCAATCAGATCCCCGGTATCCGCAGGTTGGAACTGCCGACGCCGCCGCCAACGCGAGAAATTTGGATGGGATACCACCGGGACCTACGGCGTCTTAAGCGTCTTCGTGCGTTCATCTCGACGGTGTCGGACCATCTGGTGAAAGCCACGGCATGATGTGCGGCCCTGAAAGAAGGCGCCGAAGGCGGCGTAGGGGACGCGAGGTCAGCGATGCTGACCGGGGCGGTGCCGACGGCCTTGCTGAGCATGTATGCCCCGGCGAGCCCCGACTGGGCGCCGCTGAGAATCATCGCCCACTGGGCTCCATACGACTTCCAGCGCCGCAGGCCGGTCATGAGTTGGAGGAGGCCGGTCAGGACAGCCCACACACCGAAGATCTGGAGCACCGCGTGCATGCCGTGCGGCAGGGTCGCCGCGACGGCGATCGCCGTCACCACGCTGACGACGAAGTTCAGCATCTGGCTCTTGTTACGCGCCAAGCCGTTGCTCCGGCTGGCGTCGAGATAGTTCGCCAGCGCGTCCCACGCGGGATAGGCGACGAGCATCACCGCTGCCAGCGACAGTATGGCCTTCGCGACCGTGAAGGCGAGCGCGACCCAGATGGCGGAGACTGCGAAGCGCAGATAGTAGTAGGTCTTGAGCCAGTCCTGGTCCGGGGACTTCGCGTCGGTGATGGTCTTCATGGCATGTTTCTTTTCTGTGATGCAGGCGCACGTCTCCTGTCCCGGGGTCGGGGTGGGTTGGTGGTCGGTGCTCAGGCGGTGTGCGGCTCGTGATCTGCCGCGTCGTCCCCCGATAGGTGACACAGACGCTGACGCTGTCGGACTGACCGTTCATGTCCGCTTCCCCTGCTTGGCTACCTAGGTGAATACCGGAAGTCAGGCGGCGAAGCCCCGTCGATCGTGTGCATGGCGCCCGTGATCCCGCGTGCCTGCGTTCCGGCGAGATAGAGCGTCAGGCTCGCGACCTCGTCGGCGGTGCCATAGCGCTTGATTGCCATCGACTCGAGCATGCCGGCCGCGCGCGCGGACCATCGGCAGGGTTCATGTCGGTATCCGTCGGACCAGGCTGAATTACGTTGATCGTGATGTCGCGCGGACCCAGGTCGCGTGCCAGGCCGCGCGCCATGCCTGCATCGCCGCCTTGGTCAGCACATGGGCTGCAAGTCCGGGGAACGGCATGCTGTCGGCGGTGTCGGATCCGATGACGAGGATGCGCCCGCCTTCGGGCATCAGGCGCGACGCCTCGACGCGGGCGATTTTTCGCACCTTGCGGCGTTCGACGGCGTGCCCAAGCCGTCCTAAAAAGTACCGTCACCGCTCCAACATCCTCAATTCAGTCAGCGTCCTGAACTGCACTACCCAAGCGTCTGACTGGCGAGGGCAAAGGTCATTGGAGGGGTAGCGCCGACGACGAAAAAATCGGCCAGGCGTTTGCCCATCGACATGGTGAGCACCGTGTCGAAAATAGGCATTCCGCTGTGCGACAGAAAGGCAGCGAACTCGCCCTGGTCCATGTGGGTGTCAATGCGCAGGAAAGACCCCGAATGGTCGGCCACGTGCGGCCGGACGACGGCCACGGCGTCGGCGTCGCTTTCCGCCACCACCGGCCCCACGACATGACCCCGCCCAAACGGCCGGCAGAGCGCGAAAGCGGTCAGCGTATCGCCCTTGAAAAGACCATAGCCGGCCGAGTGTGCGAAAAGCCTTTCGATGAGCGCAGCCCGCCTCACGCCAAACCCAGTCGCATCGAGCGCGATCACGGCGGCAATATCATTTTCGACCAAACGCCGGACATCGCCCCTGTTATTTGCCGGCCCAACGATGGTCTGCGCACGGGCGATGCCCTGGCATTGATAAACTGTCTTCTCCGGCTGGAAGTCGAGCGAGAGATAGAGCCGCCTTGCCGCACGCGTTGCGTTGAGGCGCAAGTCGCGGCCTACGACCTTGTCGAAAACCCGCTTCATCAACCATTGCCCCGCCCCCAGCGTCTGCAACCGCGGCGAGGTGATGACCATGCCCACGGTTGCAAAATCCGTACCATGCGCGAACCACATGGCCGAACCGAGAACCCGGCCGATCTCATCGAGCGCCACCAACCCCTGTCCCGACTCGCGCACGAATTGCCAATCCTCGGCGCGATGCGGCCATCCCACGGAGAGCGAAAGCGCGTGCAAGCGGTCCAGCTCGACGTCTTCGATGTCGCCGATCCGCATCGAGAAGGTATCGATTTTCAAGCTTCCGGACGGCTTCAATTCTGTGCCCCTGCAAGATTACCGCACCAGAGCGCCACGCACTGGTGGCCACCCTCTGCCCGCCAACGCTAAACGAGCAGACCGATACGATTTGCTCGAAAGCCGCGCAGCAACGCAAGATTCAACTGAAACATTTCAGCTTTCGGCACGCAATCGCGAAAGAACGCACGCATCCTCTTTGGAAATCTGGCAGCATATGGTCGACGGCACCGATTCCGGCGAACCCGAAACGCTTTGAGGGCTGGAATGGACGTCTTCGACATCCTCGACCGTCTCGTCGCCTTTCCATCGGTCGCCGGCAGGCCGAATGGCGATATCGCCGGCTGGATCGAGGCCTATCTCGCGGAACACGGAACCCGGGTCACCGTGCTTCCAGGGCCGGAGGGCGATCGTTCCAATCTTTTCGCGACGATCGGCCCCGCCAACGTCCCGGGCTATATCCTGTCCGGCCATATGGACGTTGTTCCCGCCGCCGAGCCGCAATGGAGCTCGTCTCCTTTCGCGCTGCGCCGGGAGGGCGAACGGCTCTACGGACGCGGCACCACGGACATGAAGGGGTTTCTTGCCGCGGCACTCGCAGCCGTGCCTGCGCTGGCGGGACTACGCCTCGCCAGGCCAATCCACCTCGCCTTCTCTTACGACGAGGAGGTGGGATGCCGCGGCGTGCCGCATTTGATCGCCCGCCTTCCCGAGCTTTGCGCGAAGCCGCTCGGCGTCATCGTCGGCGAGCCGAGCGGCATGCGCGCCGTGCGCGGCCACAAGGGCAAGGCGGCCGCCCGTGTGATCATCAACGGGCGCACCGGCCATTCCTCGCGGCCCGATCTCGGCCTCAACGCCATCCATGCCATGGCCGCTGCGCTGAGCGCGGCCGTGAACGAGGCCGAACGGCTGACACACGGTCCGTTCGACCCGGCCTTCGAGCCGCCCTACTCCTCGCTGCAGGCGGGCGTGGTGACGGGCGGACATCAGGTCAACATCATCCCCGACATCTGCACTCTGGACCTGGAGGCACGCGCCATACCTGGCGTCGACCCTGCGAGCCTGCTGGCACCTGTAAGGGCACGCGCAGAGGCGCTCGCGGCCGATGGCTTTCGCATCGCGTGGAACCCGAAGAGCGCCTATCCGGCGATGTCGCTGCCGCCGGACGCACCAATTGCGGGACTTCTGCACGCGCTGACCGGCGAAGCGCCGCTTGCCGCCGTCAGCTACGGAACGGAGGCCGGGCTCTACCAGGCCGCGGGGCTCGATGCGATCATCTGTGGACCCGGCGACATCGACCGCGCCCATAAGCCGGATGAGTACATTGTCACCAGCGAACTCGCGGGCTGCCAGCGATTGATCGAGGCGCTGGGCGCGCGCTGCGCGGCTTGAAGGAAACCGGAATGACATTCCTGTTCAATTCCGATACGCGCCGCGGGGCGGTCTTCGCCGATGCCTTCGCGAGAGAACTGCCGGATGTCCCCTTCACGATGGATGCCGCGACAGTCGATCCCCACGCCGTGCGTTACCTGATCAGCTGGACCGTGCCGGATAACATTTGCCGCTACAGGAACCTGGAAATCCTGTTTTCCATCGGCGCCGGCGTCGACCAGTTCCGCCTCGATGCGGTGCCAGCGAACGTGAAGATCGTGCGCATGATCGAGGAAGGCATCGTGCGCATGATGCAGGAATATGTGACGCTTGCCGTCCTCGCGCTGCATCGCAACCTCCCGGCCTATCTGGCGCAGCAGCGCGCTGGCGAATGGGCAGATATCGCACAGTTGCAGGCCGGGTCGCGCCGGGTCGGCGTGCTCGGCCTCGGGCAGCTTGGCCAAGCCGTCCTCGACCGCCTCAAGCCCTTCGGCTTCCCGCTTGCTGGATGGAGCCGCTCACCGCGGCGGATCGACGGCGTGACCTGTCATCATGGCGAGCCCGGGCTGAACGAGATGCTCGCGGCCAGCGACATTTTGATCTGCCTGCTGCCGCTGACCGAGGAGACGCGCGGTTTCCTCGATGCCGATCTGTTCGCGAAACTGCCCAAGGGCGCGGCGCTCGTCCACACCGGCCGGGGGCCGCAGCTCGACCAGGAAGCCCTTGTCGCCGCCCTCGACAGCGGCCAACTTTCAGCGGCGATGATCGACGTCACCGATCCCGAACCCCTGCCGGCGGGCCATCCGTTCTGGTCGCATCAAAAGATCATTTTGACCCCGCATGTCGCCAGCGTCACCCAGCCCGCCGGCGCCGCACAGGCCGTTGTCGAAAACATCCGACGTTACCGCGCCGGTCTTGACCCCATCGGGCTCGTCGACCGGTCGCGCGGCTATTGAAACTCAACATGAAAGGCCATCTCTTGTCCCTGCTCAAGACAGTCGATACCAGCCCTGCCTTTCCGCCGCGCGAATCCGCGGCGCTGCCCGAACGGCTGATTGCCGGCAACCCCGCCTTCAAGACCTGGGCGCAGGATGTCGCCAAGGGCGACCTGGTCCATACCGGCGTCTGGGAGGCGACGCCGGGGGAAACGCGCTCGATCAAGGGCGAGACCTTCGAGTTCTGCCACATCCTCTCCGGCGTGATCGAAATCACGCCCGACGACGGCAGACCGGTGACCTACCGCGCCGGCGACAGCTTCGTGATGAAACCTGGCTTCACCGGGATTTGGAAGACCATCGAAACGGTCCGCAAGATCTACGTAACCGTAGGGTAACGGGAGCGCGCGAGACGCGTGCCCTCCGCAACAGATTTTGCCGTCTGTCATCGCCGGCACACAACAATCATCCGCGACCGATCGCCGAACGGTGCATGCTGCGCTGCCGCCCGCGCTAGGCTCCTGCCGAATAGTCCAGAGTGGGTGCCATGGGCCTGAGCTTCGACCCGGATACCGTCTCCCTTCCTGTCGGCCATTTCATCGGCGGCGAGCTCATCGCTGCCGAGGGTGCGATCGAGATGCGCCGACCGTCGGATGGCAAGGTATATGCGGCCTGCCCGGTGGCCGGCGTCGATATGGTCGACCGTGCCGTGGAAAGCGCCAAAGCGACGCTGAAGTCCAGCAACTGGGGTGGTGTTCGGCCGCGCGAACGGACGAAGGCGCTCCAGGCCTGGGCCGACCTGATCGAGGCGGAAGCCGAAACGCTGGCCAGGATCGAGGCGCTGTGCTCGACCCGGCCTGTCGGCCAGCTCGTTGCCGGCGACATCGCCATAACCGCCGAGCAGATCCGCTTCTTTGCCGAATTCGCCGACAAGGAAGGCAGCGAGCTCGTGCCTACCGACGACGCCACTCTCGGCATGATCATGAGCGAGCCCTACGGTGTGGTCGGCGCGATCACGCCTTGGAATTTTCCCATCTCGATGGCCGGATGGAAGCTTGGCCCGGCATTGGCCGCGGGCAATGCGGTCGTGCTGAAGCCGTCGGAAATGACGCCCTTCTCGGCGGTCTATATGGCGCAACTCGCCGTGAGGGCAGGCCTGCCGGCAGGCCTTATAAACGTCGTGCTGGGAGACGGTCCGACGACCGGCACGGCGCTGACCGGCCATCCCGAAATCGCCAAGGTCAGCTTCACCGGCTCGACCCGCGCCGGCTCGGCGATCATGGAGAACATCGCCCGCACCGGCGTCAAGCCGATGACGCTGGAACTCGGCGGCAAGAGCCCGCAGCTCGTCTTTGCCGACGCCGATCTCGACAAGGCGGCGGCGGCGATCGCCGGCAGCGTCATCTTCAATGCCGGCCAGGCCTGCGTGGCCGGCACGCGCCTGATCGTCGAGAAGAGCGTCGCCGACAGGCTGACGGCCGCCATCGTGGAGCGAATGAAGGCGGCGCGGGCCGGCGCGACCTGGGATGAGACGACGCAGTATTCGCCGATCATTTCGGAGCGGCAGCGGGCGCGTGTCGACGGCATCGTGCGGGCCGCTGTCCAGGCCGGCGGCGAGTGCCTGACCGGTGGCGGGGCCATGGAAACTCGCGGCTATTTTTACGAACCGACGCTGATTGCCAATGTAGACCAGGCCAATCCGGCGATCGTCGAGGAGATCTTCGGCCCGGTCCTGACCGTCCAGACCTTCGAGACCGAGGAGGAGGCTCTGGCGCTGTCCAGCCATCCGACCTACGGGCTGGCCTCCGGCCTGTTCACGACCGACCTGTCCCGCACGATCCGTCTCGCGCGCAAGCTCGAAGCGGGTACCGTCTGGGTCAACCGCTACAGCCGCTCGCGCGACCACATCCTGCCGACCGGCGGCTACAAGCGCTCGGGCATCGGCAAGGACCTCGGCCGCGAGGCCTATCTCGCCAACCGCAGGACCAAGAGCGTCCTGATCAGCCTCTAGAGAGATGCCGATGAAATCCTATTCGATCGCTCTTATCCCCGGTGACGGCATCGGCTGCGACGTGACCGCCGCCACCTGGACGGTGCTGGAAACGGTGGCCGGAAACTTTGGCTTTGCGCTGACGGGAACCGAATTCCCGTGGTCCTGCAAATTCTACAAGGATACCGGTCGCATGATGCCCGAAGATGGCGTCGAGACCTTGCGCGGCTTCGACGCCATCCTGCTCGGCGCCGTCGGCTGGCCGGCGGAGGTGCCTGATTCCGTTTCGCTGCACGGCCTCCTGCTGCCGATCCGCAAGGCTTTCGTGCAATACGCTAACATCCGGCCGCATCGCCTGCTTCCGGGCGTGACGGGACCGCTGCGGGCGGAAAATTTCGACATATTGTGCATCCGCGAGAACACTGAAGGCGAGTATTCGGGCGCCGGCGGGCGCGTGCATCAAGGCACGCAGGACGAGGTCGCGGTGGAGACATCGATCTTCACCCGCGCCGGCGTCGAGCGGATCCTGCGCTTCGGCTTCGAGCAGGCGGGGGCGCGTCGGCGCAAGCTGGCCTCCGTCACCAAGTCGAACGCGCAGAAATACTCGATGGTGTTCTGGGACGAGATCACGCGAAAGCTGGCTGCGGATTATCCGGACGTCGAAGTGACCAGTTATCATGTCGACGCGCTCGCCGCACGTATGATCATGGCACCGGAGAGCCTCGACGTTGTCGTCGCCTCCAACCTGTTCGGCGATATCCTCACCGACATTGGCGCGGCGATCCAGGGCGGGCTCGGCTACGCTGCCTCCGCCAACATCAACCCCGACCGCTCGGCGCCGTCCATGTTCGAGCCGGTGCACGGCTCGGCGCCCGACATAGCCCATCTCGGCATCGCCAATCCGATCGCCACCATTTGGTCCGGCGCGATGATGCTCGATCATCTCGGCGAAACGGCCGCGGCCGGCCGCGTCATGCAGGCGATCGAGGCCGCAACCGCCAGAGGCATAGGGACCATTCCCGGCAAGGACCGGACGGAGGCCATCACGGCCGCAATCGTTGCGGCGCTCACCTGATTGCAAGGTCGTATTCGATGAAAAACCTCAGAGACAAAAAGCTCTTCCGCGAAGCCGGCCTGATCGGCGGCGAATGGGTCGCTGCCGGCTCCGGCAGGACGGTCGACGTCATCGATCCGGCGACCCAGGCCGCGATCGGCACGGTACCTGACATGGCCGGTTTGGAAACCCGCGCGGCCATAGAGGCAGCGGCTTCCGCGTACGGGCCTTGGAAGAAGAAGACCAACGCCGAGCGCGCCGCCCGCCTGGAAGCCTGGCACGGCCTGATGCTGGCGCATCTGGACGATCTGGCGCTGATCCTGACGACCGAACAGGGCAAACCGCTGGACGAGGCCAAGGGCGAGATCCACTACGGCGCGTCCTTCGTCAAATGGTTCGCGGAGGAGGCGCGTCGCATCAACGGTCATACCATCCCTTCGCCCACCTCCGACCGCCGCATCATCGTGCTGAAGGAACCGGTAGGCGTTTGCGGCATCATCACGCCGTGGAACTTCCCCAATGCGATGATCACCCGCAAGGTCGCGCCGGCCCTGGCCGCGGGCTGCACGGTGGTGATCAAGCCGTCCGAGTTCACCCCCTATTCGGCGCTGGCGCTCGGCGTGCTTGCCGAACGCGCCGGCATCCCCACCGGCGTCATCAACATCGTCACCGGCATGCCCACGGAGATCGGCAACGAGATCATGGCGAACGAGGCCGTCCGCAAGATCTCCTTCACCGGCTCGACGCGGGTCGGGTCGCTGCTGATGCGCGGGGCGGCCGACAGCGTGAAACGACTCAGCCTCGAACTCGGCGGCAACGCCCCCTTCATCGTCTTCGACGACGCCGATCTCGATCTCGCCATCGAGGGTGCGCTGGTCTCCAAGTTCCGCAATGGCGGCCAGACCTGCGTCTGCGCCAACCGTATCCTTGTCCAGGCCGGTGTCTATGAAAGCTTCGCCGCCAAGCTTTCCGCGCGCGTCAACGCCATGACGGTGGGGCCGGGCACGCAGCCGGGTGTTGCCATCGGGCCGATGATCAACATGGCGGCGGTCGAGAAGATCAACCGCCACGTCGAGGACGCACTCGCAAAGGGTGCTGCGATCATCACCGAGAAGCCGGCATTGCCCGAGGGTCCTCAGTATGTCGCGCCGCTGGTGCTCACCGGCGCCACAAAAGACATGCAGCTCGCCGGCGAGGAAACCTTCGGCCCGGTCGCGCCGCTCTTCCGTTTCGAAACGGAAGAGGAAGCTATCGCGCTCGCCAACGGCACGCCCTACGGACTTGCCTCCTATTTCTACACCGAGAACTTGAAACGCGCCTGGCGCGTCGGCGAAGCGCTGGAATTCGGCATGGTGGGCTTGAACACCGGCTCGGTCTCGATGGAAGTGGCCCCCTTCGGCGGCGTCAAGCAATCTGGTCTCGGACGCGAGGGCGCGCAGGCCGGCATCGAGGAATATCTCGAGATGAAGAGTTTTCACATGGGTGGGCTCAGCTGAGCAATTTGCTGAAGCCCTGGCCGGCCGGATCGGCGATCACTGAATCCGGTCGAGCGCCTTGTAGTAGAGGCCGACCATCGGCAGGAACCAGGGCTTGCCGGAATAACCGGGAATGGCAGGCCACTCGAGCCCCTTCAGCGGATTGCGGTCTTCGCGGCCAAGCATAGCATCGGCGAGAATCATGCCGAGATGGGTGGAAAGTTGCGCGCCGTGGCCGGAATAGCCCATCGCGTACCAGACACCGTCTTGGTAGCCGGCCCGCGGAAAGCGGTCCTTGGTCATGTCGACCAGCCCGCCCCAGCAATAGTCGATCTCGACCTTGGCGAGTTGCGGAAAGATCGCCGCGAGGCCTGCCCGCAATATCTCTCCGCTCCTGGCGTCGGAGCGCTGGTCCGATGTCGCCGAAAAGCGTGCGCGGCCGCCGAAGATCAGCCGGTTATCAGGCGATAGCCGGAAGTAGTTGCCGATGTTCATCGAGGTCACGCAGGTCCGGTTGCCTGGAATGGTCGCAGCGATCTCGGCGTCGCTCAACGGCCGCGTGGCGATGATGAAGCTGCCGACGGAGATGATCCTGCGACGAAAATAACTGAAATTCGGCGTGGTATAGGCGCCGGTCGCCACCAGCACGTTGTCGGCGCTGATCCACCCGCGAGAGGTTGTCAGCTCATGCCTGCTGCCGGCCTGCTTGCGATCGGTCACAACCGTGTTTTCGTGGATGACGGCACCGTGGCGGGCGGCGGCCGTGGCCAGGCCCGCCACATAGCGGCCCATATGCATCATGGCGCTCTTCTTCGAGAGCATCGCACCGTGGAAGGGCGAACCGATCTCGGACTTGAGATCGGCCGCCGACAGCAGTGCCGTATCCGGATCCACTTCCGCATGGAGGGCTTCGTAGTTGCGGGCGATCGCTTCGAAATGCTGCGGCTTGGAAGCGAGCTTCAGCTTGCCGGCACGGCGGAAATTGCAGTCGATGCCTTCCTCGGAAACCAGCGCCTCGATGGTGTCGACGGAGTCGTCCAGCGCCCGGTAGAGCGCGATTGCCCGTTCCTTGCCGAGCTCCGCCTTGGCCGCAAGGTAGCTATGGGCGAGGCCGTTGTTGAGGTGGCCGCCATTGCGACCGGATGCGCCCCAACCGACACGCTGCGCCTCTAGCACGACGACCTTGGCACCGGCCTTCGCCAGCTGGCGCGCGGCGGCGAGACCGGTGAAGCCGCCGCCGACGATGGCTGCATCATAGTGCCCCTCGACCGGGCCTTGCGCCCCGCCGGAAAAGACCTGGGCGGTGTCGTGCCAGTAGGAGACGAACTTCATCGGCAATCCGCCTGTTTCTAAAGACCGACCACGCCTGGAAGACCGGAAATATTGGCGATCTCTGTGTACCCGTAATACGGGTTGGCCGGTTCGTGCGCGCGGTTGACCCAGACCTTGTTCTTGATGCCGAGGTCATGCGCCGACATCAGGTCGTAGCGGAACGAAGACGAGCAGTGAAGAATGTCTTCAGGGCCGCAGCCCAACATATCGAGCATGTATTCGAAGGCTTTGAAGCGCGGCTTGTAGGCCTGCGCCTGCTCGGCCGTGTAGACGGCATGGAACGGCGCGCCGAGCTTCTCGACATTGGACATGATCTGCGCATTCATGGCGTTGGAGAGGATCACCAGCGGAATTTCCTTGGCGACCTTGGCAAGGCCTGCCGGAACGTCGGCGTGCGGTCCCCAGGTCGGAACACGCTCATAGACCATCTTGGCGTCGTCGGGGCTGAAAGCGACGGCATTGCGCTTGCAGGCGCGCTCGAGCGCATTGTGGATGACATCGGCATAAGGCTTCCAGTCGCCCAGGATCTCATCTAGCCGATAGGCCGCGAAGTTCTTGATGAACTCCTGCATGCGCGGCTCGTCGATCCGGCTGCCATAGAGATCGCGCGCCGCTTCCGCCATCTGGAAAAAGGTCAACGTGCCGTAGCAGTCGAAGGTGATGTATTTGGGCCTGAAGGAAGCCATGTCCGTCAATCTCCGGTGGAAACGCATCCGTGCTGGGATGTATTTCATCATAGGATGGCAGGCGACGAGCCACTTGACCGAAATCGGCTCTCCGAAAGCAGAAAGTTCCGTATCCGCCATCCGGTTTGGCATGCTGTAGCATCTTGCCTGTCGAGAAGCGCGCCATTGCACGACGGTGAAACGACCGCCGAGGACACTGCCAGCAGAAGATGCGGCGCACGCCCCGCGCAAAGGCGAAAGATATCGCAGAGACCGAAACCTTCAGACGATCTGCGGCGCGGCGATGACCGAGACTTACAAGCAGACGGAAGGATGCCTCATGCAACAGGGCGAGATCGAACTCCGGGACTTCGGGCCGGACCATATCGAGGGCGCGGTGGCGCTTTCTCGCCAGGAGAATTGGCCGCATCGCCCGCAGGACTGGCAAATGGCGCTGCAGCTCTCGAGCGGCACGGTCGCGCTCGACGACCAGGGCCGCGTCACCGGAACCATACTGGTGACGCCCTATGGCGCGGATTGCGCCATGATCAACATGGTGATCGTCGACAGGAATGTGCGGGGCAAGGGGCTCGGGCGCCGCCTCATGGATCAGGCCCTCGCCTTGGCCGGCGACCGTCCGCTGCGGCTCGTCGCGACAACGGACGGCATGCCTCTCTATGAAAAGCTCGGCTTCGTGCCGTCCGGTACGATCCGGCAACATCAGGGCAGCGTCGCCAAGCTTGGTGCGCCCGGCGGCGTGGAAGCCGCAGGCACCGACGATCTCCCGGAAATCAAGACGCTGGACCGCGACGCCTACGGCGCCGACCGTGAAGCCTTGATCGACGCGCTGGCCGAGCGTGGCCAATTCGCTGTCATCCGCCGCAATGGCGCCATCGAGGCCTATGCCGCGATCCGCCCGTTCGGACGCGGCGAGGTTATCGGCCCGGTCATCGCGGGCAGCGCGGAGGAAGCCAGGGCACTGATCGGTTTCTTCGCCGCGACCCGCCCCGGCGCCTTCCTCCGCGTGGATACGGACAGCAGGGCAGGCATCGCCGGCTGGCTCACGGAAATCGGCCTCGCTCATGTCGGCGGCGGCGTCGCCATGGATCGTCCATCCAGGACGGACGCGGAACAAGCCAGGCCAAGAGTTTACGCCCTCGCCAACCAGGCGCTCGGCTAGCCCGGAGGATAGAATGCTCGCCAATTCCCTGATCGAACTCGACCGCGCCCACCTCGTCCATCCGGTCTCATCCTATCGCGGCCATGAGGCGCTCGGCGTGCGCGTGCTGAAATCGGCGAAAGGTGCGACCGTGACCGACGCGTCCGGCCGACAGCTTATCGACGGTTTCGCCGGGCTATGGTGCGTCAATGCCGGCTACGGCCACGACAGCATCGTCGAGGCGGCGGCCCGGCAGATGCGCGAGCTTCCCTACGCGACCGCCTATTTCGACCTCGGCTCGGAGCCGGCCATCCGCCTCGCCTCGGAACTGGCCGAGCGCGCGCCCGGGGATCTCAATCACGTCTATTTCACGCTCGGCGGATCGGACGCGGTCGACAGCACGATCCGTTTCGTCCGCTACTACTGGAATGCGCGGGGCGAGCCGAAACGCGACCAGTTCCTTTCCATCGAGCAGGGTTATCACGGGTCATCGGTGGTCGGCGCGGGCCTCACCGCCCTGCCCGCCTTTCACGCCGGCTTCGGCATTCCCTTCGAATGGCAGCACAAGATCCCCTCGCCCTATCCCTATCGCAACCCGGTAGGCGAGGACGGCAACGCGATCACCACCGCATCGCTCGCCGCGCTGAAGGCCAAGATTGAGGAGCTCGGACCGGAGCGGGTCGCCGCCTTCTATGCCGAGCCAATCCAGGGCTCGGGCGGTGTTATCGTCCCGCCGAAGGGCTGGATCAAGGCGATACGCGAGCTCTGCCGGGAGTACGGCATCCTGTTCATCGCCGACGAGGTCATCACCGGCTTCGGCCGCACAGGCCCCCTGTTCGCCTGCACGGAGGAGGACATCGTTCCCGACTTCATGACGACCGCGAAAGGGCTGACCTCAGGCTATGTTCCTATGGGTGCCGTGTTCATGGCCGATCATGTCTACAACGTCATCGCCGATGGCGCGGGCACTTCTGCGGTCGGCCACGGCTATACCTACTCCGCCCATCCCGTCAGCGCCGCCGTCGCGCTCGAGGTGTTGAAGCTCTACGAAGACGGCCTTCTGGAGAATGGCATCAAGGCCGGCGCTCGCCTGATGGCGGGACTGGCAGGCCTGAGCGACCACCCGCTCGTCGGCGATGTGCGCGGTCGCGGCATGCTTGCCGCGATCGAGCTGGTGGTCGACAAAAAGAAGAAGACACCGCTTCCAGCGTCAGCCATGCCGGCGCGGCGCGTCTTCGACAGGGCGTGGGACAACGGTCTGATCATCCGTGCCTTTGCCAACGGGGTTCTCGGCTATGCTCCCCCGCTCTGCTGCACCGACGACGACATCGATGCGATCATCGATCGGACGCGCCGGACGCTCGACCAGACGCTGGAAGATGTCGATGTCCGCCAGGCCCTGGCATGACGGGCGACAAATACACGTGTTTCGAAATAGCGCCGGGGCAGACGATTTCGCAATTTTGTGCCGCCCCTCACGCGTTTTCGGCGAATTCAGCGCGGGGGAAGTGCCAGACTGTCCTTAAGACAAGGCCAGAAGTCCCGAATTCAGACCTTTTGAAAGGCCGACGCCCACGGAATTTTGTTCTGTTCAACACCATGCAATTCGGCCGCGCGCAGAGGAGAGCCAGTCTTGGCCAAGGGCTTTAGCGAATTCAAGTACATGACCTTCGACGTCGTCGGCACGCTGATCGACTTCGAAGGCGGCATTACGACCTGCCTGGCCGGGATTGCCGCTGACGCTGGCGTTGCTATCGATGGCGAAGCCGCGCTGGCCCTGTACCGGCAAGCTCGCTACATGCCCGATGCGGGGCTGTTTCCCGACGATCTCGTGCGTGTCTACATGGTCATCGCGCCGCAACTCGGCCTGCCGGCCGAGGAGAAATACGGCGTCCGGCTGCGGGATTCGGCCAGCGCCTGGCAAGGTTTCCCCGACAGCGCGGTAGCATTGGCGGAGCTTGCGAAGTCGCACAGGCTGATTGCCATGACCAATGCCCGGCGCTGGGCGCTCGATCATTTCGAGAAGCAACTCGGATCGCCCTTCTTCGCCACCTTCACCGCCGACGATACCGGCACGGAAAAACCAGACCCGGCCTTTTTCCAGAAGGTCTTCGATTTCGTCGCCTCAAGGGGCGACTGCAAGGATGACATCCTGCACGTCGCGCAAAGCCAGCACCACGATATCGGCATATCCCGGGCACTTGGCATGACCAATTGCTGGATCGAGCGCCGGCATGCCCAGAAGGGCTATGGCGGCACGATCGAGCCCGAGCGCTTCACCGCGCCCGACCACCACTTCACCTCAATGGCCGCGTTGGCGGCGGCCGTACGGGAAAGCCTGAAGGAACGAACCTGAGCCGAAGCCCGGAAAGCCGCGTCAAGACGAGCAACCCGGAAAACAAACAGAAAGGGGAATGATTATGACCGACAAGATCACGAACTGGACCAGCGCAGACGATGCCATGGTCGAAAATGCCATTCGGCGGGGCGCGAGCCGCCGCGAACTTCTCAAGATGCTGTTGGCCGGCGGCTCGGCGGTCGCCGCGGGCAGCGTGGTGCTCGGCCGTGCCACCCAGGCCGTCGCCGCCGAGCCGGTTTCCGGCGGAAATTTCAAGGCCGCCGGCTGGTCGTCCTCGACCGCCGACACGCTTGATCCGGCAAAGGCATCGCTGTCGACCGACTATGTCCGCTGCTGCTCGCTCTACAACCGCCTGACTTTCCTCGACAAGGATGGCGTCACGCAGATGGAGCTGGCTGAAAGCTTCGACAGCAAGGACGCCAAGACCTGGACCGTGAAGCTGCGCAAGGGCGTCACCTTCCATGACGGCAAGGATCTCACTGCCGACGACGTCGTCTTCTCGATGAAGCGCCATCTCGATCCGGCGGTCGGTTCCAAAGTAGCCAAGATCGCCGCGCAGATGACCGGCTTCAAGGCGGTCGACAAGTCGACCGTCGAAATTACGCTCGCCGATCCGAATGCCGACCTTCCGACCATCCTGGCGCTGCATCACTTCATGATCGTGGCCGACGGCACCACCGACTTCTCCAAGGGCAATGGCACCGGCGCCTTCGTGCTGCAGACATTCGAACCGGGCGTGCGGTCGGTCGTCACCAAGAACAAGAACTACTGGAAATCGGGCCAGCCCTATCTCGACTCGTTCGAGTTCATCGCCATCAGCGACGACAGCGCCCGCGTCAACGCCCTGCTTTCCGGTGACATCAACTTCGCCGCCGCGATCAATCCGCGCGCGATGAAGCTCATCGGCGGCCAGCAGGGCTTCGAATTGTCGAAGACGACCTCGGGCAACTACACCGACCTCAACATCCGGCTCGACATGGATCCGGGCAACAAGGCCGACTTCGTGACCGGCATGAAATACCTCGTCAATCGGGAGCAGATCGTCAAATCGGCATTGCGCGGCCTTGGCGAAATCGGCAACGACCAGCCCGTCTCGCCGGCAAACATCTTCCACAATGCCGACCTCAAGCCGAAGGCCTTCGACCCGGACAAGGCCAAGTTCCACTTCCAGAAGTCGGGCCTGCTCGGTCAGTCCATCCCCGTGGTCGCCTCCGATGCCGCGACCTCGTCGATCGACATGGCTGTCATCATCCAGGCCGCCGGTGCCGATATCGGCATGAAGCTCGATGTCCAGCGCGTCCCGTCCGACGGCTACTGGGACAATTACTGGCTCAAGGCGCCGGTCCATTTCGGCAACATCAATCCACGCCCGACGCCAGACATCCTGTTCTCGCTCCTCTACGCCTCCAACGCGCCCTGGAACGAAAGCCAGTACAAGTCGGAGAAGTTCGACAAGCTGATGATCGAGGCGCGCGCCTCGCTCGACCAGGCCAAGCGCAAGGAAATCTACGGCCAGATGCAGACCATGGTCTCCGAGGAGGCCGGCACCATCATCCCGGCCTACATTTCCAACGTGGATGCCCTCTCCAGCAAGGTGAAGGGTTTGGAGGCGAACCCGCTCGGTGGCATGATGGGCTACGCAATGGCGGAATATCTCTGGCTCGAAACCTGAGAGGCGCCGGCCGGTGACCGGACAGCCGGTCGCTGGCACCTTATTGCGCAACATGGCTTGGCCGAACGCAACCGCAGGAGCGCTTCCATGACGTCTGGGGTTCTAAACCTCGTGCTGAAGCGGCTGGCGATCGCGGTCGTCACGCTTCTGATCGTCCTGTTCGCCGTGTTTTTCGCCACCAGCATGCTGCCTGGTGACACCGCGTCGATCCTGCTCGGCCAGGCGGCGACCCCGGAAGCCGTCGCCGGCCTGCGCGAGGCCATGCATCTCAACGATCCGGCAATCCTGCGCTTCCTGCGCTGGCTTCTCGGCCTGCTCCATGGCGACCTCGGCACCTCCTATGCCAATGAGATGCCGGTCGCGGCGCTGATCGGCGGGCGCTTCGTCAACACCATGGAGCTCGCCGGCATCACCACGCTGCTTTCGGTGCCGCTGGCGCTGACGCTGGGCATCACCGCCGCAATGCTGCGCGGTTCCCTCTACGACCGCACCGTCACCATTCTTGCGATCGGCGTCATCTCGGTGCCGGAATTCATGGTCGCGACGCTGGCGGTCCTGCTTTTCGCCGTTTACCTCAAATGGCTGCCGGCGCTATCCTCGGTCAATGAGGCGCATACGCTGACCGACCTCGTGCGCATCTATGCCATGCCGGTGATCACACTCACCTTCGTCATCTCCGCCCAGATGATCCGCATGACCCGCGCCGCGGTGATCGAAACGCTCTCCACGCCCTATGTCGAGATGGCGCTTCTCAAAGGCGCCTCACGCGGCCGCATGGTGCTCAAGCACGCACTTCCCAATGCGCTCGGGCCAATCGTCAACGCGGTTGCGCTGTCGCTGTCCTATCTGGTCGGCGGCGTCATCATCGTGGAGACGATCTTCAACTATCCAGGCATCGCCAAGCTGATGGTCGATGCGGTCGCGACCCGCGACCTGCCGCTGATCCAGAGCTGCGCGATGATCTTCTGCCTTGGCTATCTCTTGCTCATCACCGTCGCCGACATCATCGCCATCATGTCCAACCCGAGGCTCAGGTGACGATGGCGCGCGTGGCAGCTTCCCGACGGTCCTTCCTGGGCCACAGCTACAATCTCGTGGGCGTCGTGGCCTCGCTGGTCATCTTGGCGTGGACGCTGATCGCCATCTTCGCGCCCGCCATCATTCCCCATTCGATCGGCGACATCGTCGACGACGATTATTTCGGCCCGATGCGTCAGGGCCTATGGCTCGGCTCGGACTATCTGGGGCGCGACATGCTCTCGCGGGTGCTGATGGGGGCGCGCTACACCGTCGGCATATCGCTCGCTGCCGTCTGTATCGCCTGCTTTTCCGGCGTGGTGCTGGGGATGATCGCTGCCGTCACCGGCGGCTGGCTCGACAGCTGCCTCAGCCGCTTCCTCGACGCCATGAACTCCATCCCCAGCAAGCTGTTCGGTCTTGTCGTCGTCGCCGCGGTCGGCTCGTCGATCCCGGCGCTGATCCTGACGCTCGCCGTCATCTATATCCCCGGCGCCTACCGTTTCGCGCGGGCGCTCGCCGTCAACATCAACAGCATGGACTTCATGACCGTCGCCCGCGTCCGCGGCGAAAGCACCGCCTATCTCATCGGCTCCGAGATCCTGCCCAACATCATGCGCCCGGTTCTGGCCGACTTCGGCCTGCGCTTCGTCTTCATTGTGCTCTTGCTCTCCGGCCTGTCCTTCCTCGGGCTCGGCCTGCAGCCGCCGCTCGCCGACTGGGGCGCGCTGGTGCGCGAGAACATTGGCGGCCTGCCCTTCGCGGCACCGGCCGTCATCGTGCCGTCGCTGGCGATCGCCAGCCTCACCATCAGCGTCAACCTGCTGATCGACAACCTGCCACAGAAGATCAGGGACAGGGACGCATGACCAATCTCGTCGAGGTCAGGAACCTGAGGATCGAGGCGACGACCGACGCCGGTCGCGTCGTCGAAATCATCAAGGGCGTCAGCCTCGACATCGCCGATGGCGAGATCGTCGCCCTGATCGGCGAGAGCGGCTCCGGCAAGACGACGATCGCGCTTTCGCTTATGGGCTATGCGCGGCCTGGCTGCCGGATCACCGGCGGCGAGATCAATGTGAACGGCAAGAACATGGCGGCACTTTCCGAAAAGCAGCGCGCCAGGTTGCGCGGCACCGACATAGCCTATGTTCCGCAAAGTGCCGCCGCCTCCTTCAACCCCTCGTCCACCATCATGGAGCAGGTGATCGAGGTTACGCGCATCCATGGCCTGATGTCGCCCGAGCAGGCGCGCAAGCGAGCGATCGAGCTGTTCAGGGCCTTGTCGCTGCCGGACCCGGAAGGGATCGGCGCGCGCTATCCGCACCAGGTTTCTGGCGGGCAGTTGCAGCGGCTGTCGGCGGCGATGGCACTCATCGGCGATCCCAAGCTGATGATCTTCGACGAGCCGACCACGGCACTCGACGTGACGACGCAGATCGACGTGCTGAAGGCATTCAAGTCGGTCATGCGGGCCGGCGGGATAGCGGGTGTCTATGTCTCCCACGACCTCGCCGTCGTCGCTCAGATCGCCGACCGCATCGTGGTGCTGAAGGGCGGCGAAGTGCAGGAGACCGGCACCACGGCTCAGATCCTTTCGGCTGCTCAGCATCCCTACACGCGCGAACTGCTGGCTGCCTTCGAGCCGAAGCCGCGGCAAGCACACGCGGACGCGGATGCCGGGAGGAAAGATCTGCTGCGTATCGACAATGTGACCGCCGGCTATGGTGCGGTGCGAGCTGACGGACTGCCGCTTATCCGCGCTGTCGATTCCGTCAGCCTGGTCGTGGAGAAGGGGCGCAATCTCGGCGTCATCGGCGAATCCGGCTGCGGAAAATCAACGCTGGCGCGCGTCATCGCCGGCATCCATCCGGCAGCGGCCGGCGACATCGTCTTCGACGGCAAAGAACTGCAGCGCGCCGCAGGCAAACGCAGCCAGGACCAGCTGCGCGAGATGCAGATCGTGTTCCAGTATGCCGACACCGCGCTCAATCCGGCCAAGCCAGTGGAGGACATCATCTCCCGTCCGCTGGCCTTCTATCACGGGCTCGACAGGCAGGCGCGATCGAAGCGCGTCGACGAACTGCTCGACATGGTTCGCCTGCCGAGGACGCTGCGCTACCGTCGCCCGTCGGAGCTCTCCGGCGGCCAAAAGCAGCGCGTGAACTTCGCGCGCGCCCTGGCGGCCGACCCCAAGCTGATCATCTGCGACGAAATCACTTCGGCGCTCGACACGGTGGTGGCGGCCGCGGTGATCGAGCTGCTCAAGGAACTGCAGCGCGAGCTGGGGCTTTCCTACATTTTCATCAGCCACGACCTCTCCGTCGTCGAAGCGATCTGCGACGAGATCATGGTTATGTACAATGGCGAGCGTGTGGAGCAGATCACTCCCGAAAGGCTGCAGGCGCCCACCCACCCCTACTCCAAACTTCTGTTCTCCTCCGTGCCGAAACTTGACCCGACGTGGCTTGATGGCCTCGTCCGCGACCCCGAACTGATCAGCCAGTACGGCCACCGCTGACTACAAGGGGAACAGGCTGGGCAGCGGCATGTGCGCCTTGACGATGGGAGACTTCAGCACCACGAAGCTGAAATACTTGTCGATGCCGATATCCGTCGCTCAGCCGCTCCATGATCTCCTGGTACTCGCCGATGCCGGCGGCGACGAATTTCATCAAATAATCGTAACGGGCGGAGACGCGGTGACATTCGACGGCCGCATCGACCTTGTCGATGGCGGCAAGGAAGCATGCGAAGTCGATCTGGCGATGGTTCTTGAGCGTAATTTCGGTGAAGACGGTGAGCGTCCGCCCCAGCTTGGCGATGTCGATCTGCGCCCGAATAGCGCACGATATAGCCTTCGCATGCAGCTTCTTTACCCGCATCAGGCAGGGGCTGGGGGAGGAATTGACCCGTTCCGCCAGCTCCACATTGGTGATGCTCCGTTCTTCTGTAGCTCGTAGAGAATCTTGATATCAATCCGATCGAGTTTCACGGCCTCGCCTACAATTGCGAGCAGAGCCGGTAGGCCTCATAGATCGATGAGTAGATGTCGCGGCTGGCAATCGCGTCGCCAATGCGGTGCAGGACGAACGATCCGGCAGCTCGTGGACCATTGTCCCGCTTCGTTTCCGTTCCCGTCATCAGCGCTATGTCGGTGACGCCGTTATTGGCTGAGTGCGCACGCAATTCCTGGTAGGTGTCTTCCATGGGCGCCGTGCCGCGCTCGACAATGAGCTGGGCGGCGGTCATTTCCGTTTCCGCACCGGTGAGTTCATGCCGGAACGTGGCGGTGATGCCGTTGCCTTGGCGCGCTGCCTTGACCAGGCGCACATCGCTGACGACGCGGATGCCGCGTTCCGAGGCGCGTTTGCGGAAACTTACCCTGTCCGGATAGGGCGTCTCGATCGCCAGCGTGTCGTCCGATATGGCCAGGCTGACCACGCGCCCGTGTTGGGCGAGATGCAGGGCGCACGAAATCGCGGCCTGGCGTCCGGTCTCGTCGTAGATAAGCACATCGTCCTTCGCCTGCACCACTCCGGTCAGGACGTCCCAGACGCTGTCGCAATATTCAGCACCCTCCAGCCGTTCCATATCCGGAATGCCGCCGGTGGCGACGATGACCGCGTCCGGCTTTACCGAAAGGACGATCTCTGCATCCGCATAGGTGTTGAGACGGACTTCCACGCCAAGCCGCGCGAGTTCATCGACGCGCCAGTCGACTATGCCGATGAGATCCTTGCGATCGGACGCCGAGGCCGCGACGAGCACCTGCCCACCAAGTCGCGCCCCGGCTTCGAGCAAGCTCACTCTGTGGCCGCGCTCGGCGGCGACCCTTGCCGCTTCCATCCCGCCCGGACCACCGCCGACCACGACCACTCGTTTCGGCGTTTCAGCCCGCACGATGGTATGGCTGATGATCGTTTCATGGCCACTGGCCGGGTTGTGAATGCACTGCACCTTCTTGTACAGGCAGTAGGACGCCCCGACACACGGGCGAATGCGTTCTTCTTCTCCGCGCATCACCTTGTTGACGATATCGGGGTCGGCAATATGCGCCCGGGTCATGCCGACCAGATCGACAAGGTTTTCGCGGATGGCATGCCGCGCCGTGGCTATGTCCCGAATACCTGCGGCGTGGATCACGGGCAGACTGGTTTGCTGTTTGAACTGTCCGACCAGCGGCAAAAACGGCGCGCTGGGGCTAAATATGCCGGGCATGTTCTGCTCAGCCAACGACAGGTCGGTGTCCATGCGGCCAAAGATACAGTTAAAGAAGTCGATATGGCCTTCCCGCTCGAACAGCTGGGCGAAGGCAAGGCATTCCTCGAAATCCGACCCGTCCTCGACGGCCTCGTCGACCACGAACCGGATGCCGACGGCGAAGTCGTCGCCCACCGCGCGGCGGATTGCCTCGTGAACCATCAGGCCGAAGCGCGCGCGGTTTTCCAGTGAGCCGCCGAAGCCATCCGTACGCCTGTTGGTTCTGAGCGAGAGGAATTGGCCGATTAGATGGCCGCCGGTGACGGTTTCGACGCCATCCAGACCGCCGTCCAGGCAGCGCCTGGAGGCACTGGCATAATCCTTGATGATCCTGTCGATGTCCGCGGCGTCCATCTCCTTCGGAAAATTCCGGTTTCGCGTCTCGCGAACGCGTGATGGCGCCACCGGCGGCAGCCAGTTTCCGGCATAGGCGGTGGCGCGCCGGCCAAGGTGTGAGACCTGGCACATGACGGCAGCGCCGTGGCGGTGGATGCGCTCCGACAGCGATTGGAGATGAGGCACGATGCGGTCGGTCGAAAGGTCCAGCTGACCGCCGCCCCAACTCGAGTCGGGCGACGTCATCGCCGAGCCGCCCACCATGGTCATCGCCAGGCCGCCGCGCGCCTTCTCCTCATGGTAGCGTTGGTAGCGCTCGAGCGGCAGGCCGCCATCGTCCAGCATCGAAGCATGGCTGGTGCTGACGACACGGTTGCGCAGCGTCAGACCCCTGAGCCGAAATGGCTGCAGCAGAGGATCGCTGGATGTGCTGCCTGCTTGAGATGCCACCACCTTCACGTCCTGCTCCGCCCATTCATTGGGGTTATACTTCGCCATTTTCGGGGTCATAGAAAGCTTGTAAATTGTTGGGGCAGCTATACGCTGGGCGTATGGCTGGTTTCGCAAAACTCGTTCCTTCCGCACGTGGACTGCTTGTCTTTGAAGCTGCCGTCCGCTCGGGTAGCTTCACCGCCGCCGCGCGCGAGTTCAACGTCACGCAACCATCGATCAGCCGCAGCATTGCCCAGCTCGAGGCCGATTTTGGTGTTCCTCTTCTCACACGAGGCCCAACGGGGTTGACCCCGACCCCGGACGGACGTGCCCTCTATTCGGCTGTGCGGGAAGGATTTGACGGCATCGCGGAGGTGATCCGGAGAATAAAGCGGAACAGCGCCGCAAAGCCCGTGGTCACCCTTTCCCTTTCGAGTTCTCTGGCAACCTATTGGTTCGTGCCGCGGTTAGGGGCTTTCAACACGCGATTTCCTGATGTGGACCTGAGGTTCGAACTGATCGCGGGCGTTCTGCGGGGACCCGCCGAGAATGTCGACCTTGCCACGAGAATCCTGGGCGATGAGGACACCCACTATCACCACTGGGCATTCTCGCCTGAGATCATCGTACCGGTATGCAGCCCATCCTATCTGTCGGCCCATGGCCGGTTGATCCATGCCGGAACCGGAGAGGGTCATGCCCTGCTTCAGCTGACCGACGCCAAGGAGCAGTGGCTGGACGCCTGGGGCAGCGTGGCGGACCGCAAGACCAGCAGGGCGAAGTGGCTCGAATTCTCGGACTACGCGGTCGTGCTTCAGGCCGCGATGAACGGGGAAGGCGTCGCGCTCGGCTGGCTCAGCAACGTTTCAAGGGCGTTGCTTCAGGGAACCCTTGTCCCGGCCTCGGACAGGCAGATCAAGACGGGCCGGATCCATCAGCTGATTGCACCGCGCTCACGGCCGGTACGGCCTGTCGTCTCCGATATCCGCGCCTGGATGATTGCCGAGATGCAAGCCGAATTGAAAGCACTGCAGCCGGTCTTGCGGCCCGACATCCTGTAGGGGGCTGCGGCGACAAGTGCAGCGGCGCCGCGGTTGCCGCCGACTACCTTGGAAACAGGCTGGGCAGCGGCATGTGCGCCTTGACGATCGGGGACTTCAGCACCACGAAGGAGAAATATTTGTCGATGCCGATATCCATGTCGGTCAGCCGTTCCATGATGGTCTGGTACTCGGCGATGCCGGCGGTCACGAATTTCATCAGATAGTCGTAACCGCCCGACACGAGATGGCATTCGATGACCTGGTCGATCTTCTCCACTACGGCGAGAAAGCGGGCGAAGTCCACCTGGCGATGGTTCTTCAAGGTGATCTCGGTGAACACGGTCAGCGTCTGTCCAAGCTTGCCGATGTTGACCTGCGCGGAATAACCTTCGATGTAGCCCTCCGACTGGAGCTTCTTGACCCGCATCAGGCATGGGCTTGGCGACAAGTGCACCAGATCGGCCAGTTCCACATTGGTGATACGGCCGTTCTTCTGCAACTCGTACAGAATCTTGATATCTATCCGATCCAGTTTCATGGCGGTCTCCGCAGAACGCGCCGCAGCACAAAATGCTGCCTTGCTCATAGAGATTGACACTACCACAGCCCGTTGGCCTGTCCATCCAAGCGGATAGCGCTTTGAAACGCAGCGGCTCCCGATTTCGGCCGCCCTGCCGCAATAAAATTCTGCTTCTGCTTCAACTGCGGCAGCGGCTGCCTGCGCAACGCGTTAAATTGGCGCGTCAAGGCAGAGAGACCATGCGCGCACCACTGCAGCAAATCGAGACATCCGGCGACCTGCCACAGACCGCGGACGCTGTGGTGATCGGCGGCGGCATCGTCGGCATCTTTGCGGCCTATTACCTGGCACGGCGTGGCATGAAGGTCGCGCTTGTCGAAAAGGGGCGCGTCGGCGCCGAGCAGTCCTCGAGAAACTGGGGGTGGTGCCGCCAGCAGAACCGCGACGCCCGCGAGCTGCCGATGGCAACACGAAGCATCGACCTGTGGGGCAGTTTTGCGGCAGAGACCGGCGAAGACGCCGGCTTTCGCCGCTGCGGCCTTCTCTATCTCAGCAATGACGATGCGGAACTGGCCGGCTGGGCACGCTGGCGTGACTTCGCCAGGACGGCCGGCGTCACCACCCATATGCTCGACAGCGCCGAGGCCAGCGAGCGGGGCCGCGCCACGGGGCGGACTTGGAAGGGCGGCGTCTTCTCGCCGACCGACGGCACCGCCGATCCGTCGCGGGCAGCACCGACGGTCGCCCGCGCCATCCTCAAGCTTGGCGGCTCCGTGCACCAGAATTGCGCCGCGCGCGGTATCGAGACCGAGGGCGGACGCCTGAGCGGTGTGGTCACCGAGAGCGGAACGATCCGGACCACAATGGCGGTGCTGGCCGGCGGCGCCTGGGCCTCCTCCTTTTGCCGGCAGTTCGGTTTCCGTTTTCCGCAGGCGTCGATCCGCTCCTCCATTCTGTCCGTCTCGCCAGGCGCGGAAGGTCTGCCGGATACGCTGCACACGAAAGGGATCTCGGTCACGCGGCGCGGCGACGGCGGCTACACGCTGGCCATAAGCGGACGCGGCCGTGTGGACGTGACGCCGCAGCAGTTGCGCTTCTCCTCGCAGTTCCTGCCGATGTTCCTGAAGCGGTGGCGAAGCCTCGCACCCGGCGGCCTGCAGGGCATGCGCTCGGGCCACGAAACGCTGCGACACTGGCGGCTCGACCAGCCGACACCGATGGAACGGATGCGCATCCTCGATCCGGTCCCGGACCAGGCGACCATCCGGCTGACCCACGCGCGGGCGCTCGAACTGCTGCCGGCACTGCGCCAGACCAGGATCAGCGCGACCTGGGCCGGCTACATCGACAGCACGCCGGATGGCGTGCCCGCTATCGGCGAGATTGATACCGTTCCGGGCTTCTTCCTGGCTGCCGGGTTTTCGGGACACGGCTTCGGCATCGGACCCGGTGCCGGGCACCTCGTCGCCGACCTGATGACTGGCTCCAAACCGATCGTCGATCCGACATCGTACGATCCACGGCGCTTCGATGCTTCCGTGTGGGGGAAGGTCGCCGATTTCTAAGACGCGACAGATGCCGAGGCGCGGTTTCCGCGATCGCATCAGCCTTCCCGGAGAAAAGCGCCAATAGGCGCAGGGCGGACAGGCGCTTGCCCGCGGAACCGGCCGACAGCGCCAGGCGTGGAGCCGATCCGCGCCGCGATAAGTTCGACGGCGGCCAGCTGGCAATAGCGCCCCTGGCATCGCCCCATGCCGATGCGCGACAGCGATTTCACCCTGTTGGCTTCGCTGCCGCCGAAACCAGTGCTCTCGCGCAGGGCCGCGGCAGTCACGTTCTCGCAGCGGCAGACGACCGCGTCGTCGGGGAGCGCCCGCGCCATCGCCGCTGGCCAGGGAAAGGCGCGAGCCAGACCGCGGGCAAAGCGTTCGAGCCGCGCGAGTTTGCGCAGATCGGCACTGAGGGAAGGCGTCGGCAATCCGAGATCGGCAAGGCACGCCGCCGCGGCCAGGCGTCCCGTGATCTCCGCGCCATCTGCTCCCAGAAGACGAACTCCATCGCCCGCGAGATAGAGTCCGTTGCCGGCGCGCCCCATCCGGTCGATCTTTGGCAGCCATTGCCGGCACTGCTCGTCATAGATGAAGGCACATCCCGCGAGGTCGGCCAGATGCGTCTCCGCCCGTAAGTGCCAGCCCATGCCAATCATGTCGCATGGGGTGAGGTGCTGCCTGCCGCCGGTGTCATGCCAGCGCATCGCTGAGACACCTATCCCGTCGGTCTCGATCCGCTCGAGCGTAACGCCCGCATGGTAGCGGCGGCCGAGCCTCGCCCGCAGGGTCAGGCCGCGCAGCGCGACCAATGGCCGAGCGGCAAGGTCCCAGAGCCCCGGCATCTGCCGGTGCCAGGAAGAGGTATCGAGCACCGCCGCCACATCCGCTCCAGCCTTGACGAGCTGGGCGCCGACCAGCGTCAGCAGAGGCCCCGATCCGACCAGGACGATCCGCCGCCCCAGCGCCACGCCCTGCGCCTTGAGCGCGATCTGCGCCGCGCCAAGGCTGTAGACGCCGGCACTCTGCCAGCCCGGGACCGGAGTGACACGGTCGGATGCGCCGGTCGCAAGGATCAGGCGGTCATAGCTGACCAGTTGCACGCCGCCCTCCCCCAACACGTGCAGCCGACCTTCATGCACGGCAATGACCGAGCTTCCCGCGCAATGGGTGAGGCGCGCCTCTTTGGCCAGGCGGTCGAAGAGCGCATGCAGCGCGCGCGCCTTCGCCGCTTCCGACCCGTAGAGCTGCTCCGGTGTACGGACGAACCCGTCAGGCGGGCGACGATAGATCTGGCCGCCTGCGCGATTGCCTTCGTCGATCACAACCGGATGGAACCCGGCCTCAACCAGCGCCGCCGCCGCCCTTATGCCGGCGGGACCGGCACCGACAATCACGATCTTCGGCGATGAGGCGTCGCTCATAGCCAGCTCTCCGGCGGCGTCGTGAGCAACCGCATACCTTCGGTAATCAGGGCCGAACATGCCCGGATGCGCGGTCCCTCCTGCTGCCACACCCAGCAATCCTGGCAGGCTCCCATCAGGCAGAACCCGGCACGCGGCTCGGGTGCGAACTCGGAGCTTCGCAAGACATGCCCTGATGCCAGCATGGCGGTCAGCACGGTATCGCCCGCCAATGCACTGCACATCTGCCCGTCGAGAGTGAAATGCAGCTGCGCCCGCCCGAACTCGGCCAGCCGGACGATGCGGCCGGCGGTGATCATTCCGCGGCCTCTCGCACCGGGCCAGGGCGAGGCAGTTCGGGGAAGCGTTCGCAGACCGCATCGAAGGCCGCCTGGACGCCCTCCGATCCCGAGCGCCCCTTCATGCGGCGGAAGATCTCGGTCTTGGTGAAGAACCGCCAGTAGATCGGCAAATCCCCCAATATGGCAGTGAGCCGGTCATAGGCGGCCGGCGTCCACTGCGCCTCGTAACCGTCCCGCTCCGGACCGAAATGGAAATGGGCGGTAGACGGCTTGTGTCGTGCACGCAATTGCGCCGTCGCCTGCTCGTCGACCTCGCCCTCGCGGAGGACGACGCCATAGTCGCGCTCAGCCGCCGCCTGCGAGAGATAGCCGCGCCGAACATCCTGAGCCACCCGCCAGGGCTCGCGCTGAAACGGATCGCCGCGCCCACCGCCTCCGGCGGAACGTATCTCGAGCACGTCGCCGGGCTGCAGCACCGCCGTGTCGATGTTGCCCAGCCGCCGCTCGTGCTCGGTTCCCGGATTGACGACCATGTCCGACAGGCCGGACGCCCTGCCACCCAGCACGCCCCAGGGGCGGAAGAAGCTGCGGTCGCGGTTGCGCGCCGTGATCCTGGAATCGGGGGCGAAGACACGGAACGCCATTTCGGTCGCCAGGCCGCCGCGCCAACGCCCCGCACCGCCGCTGTCCCTGGCGAGCCCATATTTCAGGAATTCGACCGGGGTCTCGGTCTCGGTGATTTCGATCGGCGTGTTCTTGAGGTAGGCGGCATCCGCGCCCGATCCATTGGTTCCGTCGCGATGCGGCATCGCCCCACCGCCGCCGACCACGGGGTTCACCGCCGTGATGACGGTCCGGCTGGTGCGCTCGTCCGTGGTCATGACGTTGACGATGCAGTTGTTGCCGGCCGGCGCCGCGGGCAGGCGCTCCGGCACCGCCTGCGAGAAGGCGCCGAAGATGACCGACCGCAGCCGGGCGCAGGTGAGCGAGCGCATGCCGACGGCAGCGGGGTGTACCGGGTTCAGCACGGAACCCCGGGGCGTGATGCAGGTAAACGGCCGGGTCAGACCGGTGTTGAGCAGGATCTTCGGGTTGAGCGTGTAGAGCACGTAGTAGACACCCACCAGCAGCATGGTGTGTCGCGGGTCGCCGCCCGAAGGCACGTTGAGCGAGGAGCCGAGCTGCGGATCGGAGCCGGTGAAGTCGAGCACCGCCTCATCGCCCCTGATCGTCAGCGTCAGCTTCAGCCGGCACGGATTGGCCTCGACGGAATCCTCGTCGGCATAGTCGCAGAATTCCCATGTGCCGTCGGGCATGGAAAGCAGCACGTCGCGCGCCTGCGCTTCCGCCTGGTCGAGAAGCGCGGAAACGCCTTCGATGAAACCGGCCTTGCCGAACTTCCTCACCATTGCCTGGATCTTGCGCTCGCCGGTGTTGAGTGCGCCGACCAGTGCCTTGATGTCGCCGATGTTGAGGTCGGGCTTGCGCACATTGGTGCTCATGATGCGCAGGATCATCTCGTCGAAGACGCCTTCCCGCACCAGCTTCATCGGCGGAAAGCGGATGCCCTCCTGGTGGATTTCCGTCAGTGCCCGGCTGAGCGAAGCCGGCACAGCCCCGCCCATGTCGGTGTTGTGGATATGCCCGCCGGTCCAGGCGACGATCTCGTCGTCGACGAAGACCGGCTTCCACAAATGCGTGTCGGGCGCGTGCGTGGCGACATGGCCGGAATAGGGATCGTTGGTGAAGGCAACATCTCCCGGCCGGTAATCGTCGACCATGGCGATCGCGCGGTGATACGAAAGCCCCGGATACCAGGTGGCGCCGAGTTCCATCGGCACAGCGAAGGTCGCGCCTGAACGGTCCATCAGCATCACGGTAAAGTCCTGCGTCTCCTTGACGAAGGCGGAGTGCGCGGTGCGGTGCAGCGTGTGCGCCATGTTCTCGGCAGCCGCACGGGCATGGTTCGCCAGAACCTGAAGGTTTGTGCGGTCAAACATGGCGTCACTCCGCGAAGGTGAGCAGAAGGTTGAGATGGCGGTCGACCCTTGCCTGCGCGCCAGCGGGAATGGCGAAGGTGGTGTCTTCCTGAACGACCACGGCAGGCCCGTGGAGCGCACTGCCCGGCACGAGGGCTTGCCGGTCGTGGAGGTCGACGGTCTCGACGCTCACGCCCGTGTAGACGGGGAGCCGGCGCGCCGGAATGGCCGGAGCATCGACCTCGTCGATCTCCGGAAAGGAGAGTTTCGGCCCTGCGCCTATGGCCGATAGCCGGACATTCACAAGTTCGATCTCGCCCTCCGGGTCGTGGAAATCGTAGAGCCGCTCATGGGTGAGGTGGAAGGCCTGCTCGATGGCAGCCACATTGCCGTCCGCCAGCCATTCCGGCAGAAGAACGACCTCGATCTCATAACTCTGCCCGACATAGCGCATGTCGCAGGTGAGACTGAGCTCCGCCGCCGCATCGTGCCCCTGCGCCGCAAGCCAGTCGCGACCCTCACGCGCCAGCGCCTCAAAAGCCTCGCGAATTCCGGCAAGCGACGCGCCCGACAGCGGGCTGAAGATGGTGCGGATGAAGTCGCCGCGCAGGTCCGCCACCAGCCCGCCCAGCGCCGACACCACGCCGGGCCGGCGCGGCGCCATGACACGCTTCATGCCGAGTTCGCGGGCAAGGAAGGCGCCCAGCATCGGGCCGCCGCCGCCGAAAGGCATCAGCGTGAAATCGCGCAAGTCGACGCCGGCACGCGAGGCAAGCTTCTCGACCTCGACGAACATCTCCGACACCGTGATGTCGAGGATCGCCTGCGCGGTCTGCTCGATCGGGCGGACGAGCCGGGCGGCAAGCTCGCCGACCGCACGATGCGCCAGACCGGTATCGATGCTGAGCTGGCCATAGGCCATCTGGCTGTGACCGAGCCATCCGCACACCACCATGGCGTCCGTCACCGTCGGCCTCTCGCCGCCACGGCCGTAGCAGGCCGGTCCTGGCGTCGAACCGGCCGATTCCGGTCCCACCCGCAGCACACCCTGCGCATCGACACTGGCAATCGAGCCGCCGCCGACACCGATCGAGCTCACCGACACGGAAGGGATATGGAGCGGAAATTCGCCGATCAGTTCGCCGGTGCCGAACTGCGCCTCGCCGCCGATGATAAGCGCGAAGTCGGCCGAGGTGCCGCCGATATCGAGGGTAAGAACCTTGTGTTCGCCTGCCTGCCGCGCCAGCCACGACGCGCCGATGACGCCGGAGGCCGTTCCCGACAAAAGCATGTTGACGCAGGCGCGCTTGCCTTCGGCGGCGTTCATCAGCCCACCGTTCGACTTCGTCAGCATGGGGCGTGCCGGCACGCCGTGCTCCTTCAGGCGCTCTTCCAGCGCCGTCAGATAGCCTGAGACGCGCGGATGGACATAGCCATTGAGGATGGCGGTCGAGCTGCGCTCATATTCGCGGATGACCGGCCACACCTCGGCCGAGGAGAAGACGAACACGTCGGGCGCAAAACGCGTGATCGTCGCCTTCACCTTGGCTTCCTGGGCGGCATTGCGCCAGGAATGCAGAAAGGACACGATGATGCCTTGCGCCCCGTTGGCTTTCGCCGCTGCCACCGCCCTTTCCACCGCCGCCATGTCCGGCGCCCGGGATTCGCTGCCATCGGCACGCATGCGGGCCGGAATGCCGAAAACCATGTCGCGCGAGATCAGCGGGTCCGGCCGCGAGCAGAACAGCGAATACATGTCCGGCATGCGAAGCCGCGCCAGTTCGATGACGTCCTCGAAACCGGCATTGGTGAACAGCGCCAGCGGTGCGCCCTTGCGTTGGATGATGGTGTTGATGCCGACGGTCGTACCATGCACGAAGCGCGTCATACGGGCAGGATCAAAGCCTTCGCGTTCGGCCAGGAGGGCGAGGCCCGTCATCAGTTCGGCACCCGGATCTTCCGGCGTCGTCAGCACTTTCAGCGAAGCGACGCGACCGGAGCGGGCTTCAAGCGCGCAGAAATCTATGAATGTGCCGCCAATGTCGACGCCGACCTTCCAGTCGGCTTCGTTTTGAGCCTCATCCGCCGTGCAAGCGATGGCACCGTCCATGCCGCGTCCCTTCCTGTCTGCATGCGGGAAGCTGGCATGGCCGGGTGGGAGAGGTCCAAGACGTATGATGGAGGAGGATATAAGTCTTGCTTATGCCTTTGCCTTGTCACCGCCCAGCACGGCGGAACAGGCCGCGCGGATCTGGTCGCGCATCATCTCATCGGCCCGCGAAAGAGCCCGTGCGCGCGAGGTCAGCAGCGCGATCGGAAATTCCGGCCCCGCCGCGAGCAGCCTGACGGCAAGCCCGGCAAACTGGTGCCATGGCAGCAGCGCGTCGACGAGCGCGACACCCAGGCCGGCCTGGACGAAGCCGACTGCCGAGATGGAGACGTCGATCTCGAGCGATGGCGAAAGCACCACACCTTGCGCGCGGGCAGCGTGGGCCAGTTCGTCGGCGGGGCGGGTGTTTGCGCGATAGGATATCAACTCTTCGCCGGCGAGATCGGCGAGCGTCAGTTCGGTCTTCCCGGCCAATGCATGCCCGGCGGGCAGCAGGCAAGCAAAGCCGACGCTGCCGATCACCTCCGCCTCTATATCGAGAGGCAGCCGGTCGTCCAAGGCAACGCCGAGGCTGACATCGCCGGCGCGCAGCATGTCGACGATCGCGGCGATCGGCGCCATGTGGGAGCGCAGCAAAATGTCGGGATGCTGCGCCCGGAATTCGGTGAAGGCGCGCGCCAAGATGGCCATGGAAGGCGGCGGCGAGGCCGCGACCCGCACCAGACCCGTCCGGCCAAGCCGCAAGTCTGTGGTCCTGCGGCGAAGGCCCTCCAGCCCCGCTGACAACCGCTCGGCATCGGCGAAGATCTCGAGCGCCTCCGGGGTCGGCCGCAGCCGGCCCTTCACCCGCTCGAACAGCGTGAAGCCGAGTTCGTCCTCGGTGTGGATCACGAGCTGGCTCAAAGCGGGCTGGGAGATGTTCAGCATCCGCGCCGCGGCGGTCACGGTGCCCGCGCGCATGACGGCGATGAACACTTCGAGCTGACGAGCCCGCATTGCCACTCCATAGGTTAAGCTTATGGCTGTTGTCCAAACCCATCTTTGACGCAATGCCGTGGCGCCGACAAGATGGGTGCATCCAAGGATCAGCCGCTCTGCGCTAGGGAACGACTATGAATGTGATCGTGCTTGGCGGCGGGCTGATGGGGACGGCTTCGGCCTATTTCCTCGCCCGGCGCGGCGCACGCGTGACGCTGATCGATCGCAACCGGATCGGTACCGGGGCAACCGTCGCGTCCTTCGGCAACATCCGGCGCACCGGGCGCCATCTGTCGCAGCTTCCGCTGGCCCATCGCTCGCTCCGGCTGTGGGGCGAAGCTGAAAAGATGCTTGGCCGCGACGTCGAATTCCGCGCCACCGGTCATGTCAGGCTGATCTTCGATGAAGGAAGCCTTGCCGACATGCGGGCCTATGCCCAAGCCGCGCGGCCGTGGAAGCTCGAGCTGGAAGAACTCGGCACGCGTGAGATCCGTTCCCGGTTTCCCGGCCTCGGCCCTGACGCGATCGCCGCGTCATTCTCTCCGCAGGACGGCAGCGGCAATCCGCGACTGATCGCACCCGCCTTTGCCGGGGCGGCTCGCAAACTGGGGGCGCAAATCATCGAGGGAGCCGAGGTCGAAAAGATCACTTACACGGGTTCCGGTTTCCTTGTCGCCAGTTCGAAAGGTGCGTTCGCTGCCGACTGCTTACTCAACACCGCCGGAGCCTGGGGCGCGCGCATTGCTGCACAGTTCGGCGAAGAGGTACCGCTCGACGCCCGGGGTCCGCAGATGGGGGTGACCGAGCCGCTGCCGCATCGGATTCTGCCGGTGGTCGGCATCTGGACGCGCAATAAGGACCATGGCGCCTATCTGCGTCAGGTCGAGCGGGGCAACATCGTTTTCGGCGGCGCCGCCGAAAGGGTATCGGTGAACCTCGATCCAGGCCATGCGGTCGCCGACCCCATGCGTCTTCCCCTGCAATTGCGCGCCGTCGCGCGGCTGCTGCCGGCGATCGCGCGGGTCACGGTGATCCGCACGTGGTCCGGCTGCGAGGGCTATATCAGGGACATGCTGCCGGTGATGGGGCGCTCGGCAACGACGCCAGGCCTGTTCCACGCCTTCGGCTTCAGCGGACATGGCTTCCAGCTTGGTCCGGGCGTGGGCGACGCCATGGCCGAGCTCATCACGACCGACCGTTGCGAAACGCCGCTCGATGATTTCAGGATCGATCGCTTCGGCAGCGCCGCCTGAACGAGCGGAAAAGAACAGAGGCGTAGTGAGATTTGGGCGCGTCGTCGGAGCTCGGTCCCGGCCACCCGCACACTCGCTGCGAGTTCCTTCCAACGGGAGACAGGAACTATTCCGACTGAGTATCCGAACTCAAAAAAGTGCCAGTGGTCGTGACAAAGAGAGGACTGTCAGGTGCACGTGGTTCGCCATCAAGGCATCATGCCCAAATGCCGACGTCGGCAACACGGAAATGCTCTCGCCGTAGTTCGCGTCTCCCGTTCGGTCCTTTCTGACCCGCCGATTTGCAAGCCTTGGTACGCCAAAGCTCCTTGCGAAGCTGGGCGGGATTTACTTCAGAAGCGGCGACGTATCAGATCCACCAAATGGTTAGGGAGGAGCGCAGGATACACTCGAAGACATGACTCACAGTGAAAAACGGAGAGCGAAGCGGGCTGCCATTCCTGCACTGTCGTACCGATTGCCCCTCATTCCCACTCGATGGTGCCGGGCGGCTTGCTCGTCACGTCGTAGACCACGCGGTTGATGCCGCGCACTTCGTTGATGATGCGCGTAGCGGCAGCACCCAGGAACGCCATGTCATAGTGGTAGAAATCCGCGGTCATACCGTCGACTGAGGTGACGGCGCGCAGCGCGCAGACGAATTCATAGGTGCGGCCGTCACCCATGACGCCTACGGTCTGCACCGGCAGCAGCACGGCGAAGGCCTGCCAGATGGCGTCGTAGAGGCCGGCCTTGCGGATCTCATCAAGATAGATGGCGTCGGCCTCGCGCAGGATCTCCAGCTTTTCGCGCGTAATGCCGCCGGGGCAGCGGATGGCGAGACCTGGACCCGGGAACGGGTGCCTGCCGATGAAACTGTCGGGCAGGCCGAGCTCCTTGCCGAGCGCCCTGACCTCGTCCTTGAACAGTTCGCGCAACGGCTCGACCAACTTCATGTTCATGCGCTCGGGCAGGCCGCCGACATTGTGATGCGACTTGATGGTCACCGACGGGCCGCCGGTGAAGGAGACGCTTTCGATGACATCGGGATAGAGCGTGCCCTGGGCCAGAAAATCGGCGCCACCGATTTTTTTCGCCTCTTCCTCGAACACCTCGATGAACAGCCGGCCGATGGTTTTGCGTTTCTTCTCGGGGTCGGCCTCGCCCTCCAGCGCCGAGATGAACCGATCCGAGGCGTCGACCAGGGTCAGCGGCAGATTGTAGTGCTGGCGGAACATCGCCACCACGCCCGCCGCCTCGTCCTTGCGCATCAGTCCGTGGTCGACGAGGATGCAGGTGAGCTGGTCGCCGACCGCCTCGTGGATCAGCAGTGCCGCCACCGAAGAATCGACGCCGCCCGACAGCGCGCAGATCACCTTGCCCTTGCCGACCTGCTTGCGGATCGTCTCGACGGCGTGCTCGCGGTAGGCGCGCATCGTCCAGTCGCCCTCGATGCCGGCGATGTTGTGGACGAAGTTGCGCAGCAGTCTTGCTCCGTCGGGTGTGTGCACCACCTCAGGGTGGAACATGATGCCGTACATTTTGCGCTCGACATTGCCGAAGATGGCGAAGGGCGAGCCTTCCGATTTGCCGAGCACCTCGAAGCCCTTGGGCAAGGAGATGACGCGGTCGCCATGGCTCATCCACACCTGATGGCGCTGGCCGGGCGCCCACAGGCCCTCGAACAGTGGGCTGTCCTTCTCGATCTCGACGAAAGCGCGGCCGAATTCGCGATGGTCGGAGCTTTCGGCGACACCGCCCATCTGCACGCACATGGCCATCTGGCCATAGCAGATGCCGAGCACCGGCACGCCGGCGTCGAAGACGATCTGCGGCGCGCGCGGGCTGCCAATGTCCGACGTCGAGGCCGGGCCGCCCGACAGGATTACCGCTTTCGGATTGATGCGCTTGAAGGCCGCTTCGGCCGACTGGAAGGGCACGATCTCTGAAAAGACGCCGGCTTCGCGGATGCGGCGGGCGATGAGCTGCGTAAACTGGCTGCCGAAATCGACAATCAGGACGGTATTGGGCAGGACGGTGTCGGGGTGATTGGCTGTCTTCATGGCGAGCGTTTAGAGAAAGAAATGAGTCGGCGCAATGGGTTGCGAGACGTCTCTCTCAATCCGATTCCGCATCTTCACGCGATGAATCAAACTGAAGTGCGCCCGATCCGATCGCATGGTCGAGCCGCATGACGGCATCGGCCAGCTTCTCGTCGATGACGTGGAGATATTCCTTCCAGTCGCCGACATGCCTCAGGTCGGCAGCGCCGTCGGAAATGCCGCGCAGCCCGACAAGCGGCACGCCGAACAATTGACAGGCGCGCAAGCAGGCAAAGGTCTCCATGTCGACCATGTCCGCGGCGATCGCATCATAAGCGCCACCGGAAATGATCGCACCACCGGTCGACAGCGTCGCCTCCCGAATGCCTGGAATCCTGAACGGCAGCGGCACCGTCACCGGCAGGTCGAGAAACGGCGTCGCGCCCTTCTCGAAGCCCAAGGGCGAGGCATCGATATCGCGATAGGCGACCGATGCGGCCTGGTAGATTTCCGTCTGTTCGAGCGTGCGGCTGCCAGCCGAACCGAGCGATACGACGAGGTCCGGCAGCGCCTTCCCGGACTTCAGCCAGGACAGTTCGGCGCCGAGCCTGACTGCCGCCTCGACCGGTCCCACCCCTGTCATCACAGGCGTGAACAGTCGCTTGAGATGCGGACCGTATTCGGCTTCGGCGGCCATGACGAAGAGGACGTCCCTGCCCGCGATCCGGACGGCGTTGCCCATCGGCTCACCCTTCAATGCCATCACGCCCGACCACCGTCATCATCGTTCCGGTCATGGTGGCGATCAGCTTGGCCTCGCCGTCGGCGGCGAAGGCATACGCCTGGCCGTCGGCGACGATGATGGTGCGGCCGGGCTTGGTCACCGAGCCGCGAAACAGGAAACGCTCGCCGCGGCCCGGCGCCAGCAGGTTGACCTTGAACTCGATGGTCAGCACGCTGGAATTCTCCGGCATCAGCGAGAACGCCGCGTAGCCGCAGGCCGAATCCAGCGCCGTCGAAATGACGCCGGCATGGAGGAAGCCGTGCTGCTGGGTCAGCGCCGCCGAATAGGGCATCTCGATCTCGATGATGCCGGGCGTCACCAGCGTCAGTTCGGCACCGATGGTCATCATGGCCTTCTGGCGCGCGAAGGACGTCCTGACGCGGTCCTCATAGTCGGGGGCGGGTACGATCTTTGCTGCCATGGCCATTGCTTTCACACCTCAGGGAAGCTTATTGCAGAGGCGCGTACGACAGGCAATCGCTTTTGCTGCACTGCAACAAAGGCATATCAATTCGACCAAAGGATAGACGCGTTGAGCAAGGTCGCGAAAGCGACCCATGCCGCATATGGCACGAATAACCAGCCGGAAAGTGGCTCACGATCCCAGACCCGGATGATGAAGGCAATGATGCTGACCAGAAGCAGGACAATGACGACAAGAGCCGGCCCCATCAATTTGGCGCCGAAGAAGGTCGGTGACCAGAGGAAATTCAAGGCCAGTTGGGCACCCCAGATCTTCATCGCCGGGCTGGCCGGATTCCACCGCCATGCTCGCCAGCCAGCTATGGCGATCATTACATAGAGCAGCGACCAGACCGGCGCGAAAATCCAGTTGGGTGGATTGAAGGGCGGCTTCACCAGGGACGCGTACCATTCGCCCGGTAAGGTCGCGTAGCCGATTAGCAAGCCCCCGCCCAGCACCAGAACAAGGAAAAGAAAAAGCGACAGGTATTTTTGCAAGCAAGGCCCCTTAGCGGCTTCAGCGCCGCCACCTCCGAACTGGAGCACTGGCGTGGAATGTCAACCGCGGTGTCAGCTAGCCTTACGCAGCGCGCAGAGATAGAACCCGTCGGTGCCGCTGAGCAGCGGCGACAGCGAGATGCCGCCCGCGGCCCCAATGCGCGCGGCAGCCGCGTGGCCGGGAAGGCGACTGTCCCAAAGCGCGCGGTGATCGACCGGGACAAAGCTGTCATGACGCTCCAGGAAGGCCGCGACCTGGTCGCCATTCTCCTCGTCGAAGACCGAGCAGGTGATGTAGACAAGCAGGCCGCCGGGTTTGACGAAGGCCCTGGCATCGTCGAGGATCGCAGACTGCTCGGCCTTGCGGGCATCGAGCTGTCTCTGCGTTAGCCGCCATTTGGCATCGGGCCGGCGCCGCCAGGTGCCGCTGCCGGTGCAGGGCGCATCGACCAGAACGATGTCCATATGGTTCTCGAGAGGAGCGAGTTCCGCCGGCCTGCTGACGATCTGGACGTTGCGGTTTTCCGAGCGGCGAACGCGGTCGAAGATCGGCGCCAGCCGCGCCTTCTCGGCGTCATACGCAAAGACCTGGCCTGTATTGCCCATCGCCGCCGACAGCGCCAGCGTCTTGCCGCCGGCGCCGGCGCAAAAATCGAGAACCTGCATGCCAGGCTCGGCGCCGGCAAGCGCCGCCACAATCTGAGAACCCTCGTCCTGGACCTCGAACCAGCCTCTCTGGAAGGCCGGTTCGGCCTGCACGTTCGGGTGCCTGCCATCGCCGTCGATCGGCGGGATACGGATGCCGTGCGGCGCGATGTCGGCGGCTTTCGCGCCGGTTTGCGTCAGTTCCGCCAGCACCTTGGCGCGATCGGCCTGCAGCGTGTTGACCCTGATGTCCAGCGGCGGGCGGGTGGCAAGTGCGGCGCCCTCACCGACCCAGTTCGCGCCGAAGGCGCGCTCGAAAAGCGGTTCGCACCAATCAGGGATATCGGCCCGCACCACGGCCGGCGCATCGGCAAGCCGGCGCTCGGCGACTGTTTTCAATTCGCCGTCGCTGAGCAAGGGCGGCGCGAACTTGTCGCCGTCGAGCGCCCCGTTCAGCGACTGCGCCGTCTGGTCCCATTCGAGCAGCAGCGCGCCGAAGCCGATGGCGCGTGGCGTGTCCTCGCCGAGCAGCCAGCCGGCTGAGCGCTTGCGGCGCAGCGCATCATAGACGATGTTGCCGATCGCCGCGCGGTCGCCGCCGCCGGCAAAGCGGTGCGACAGCCCCCAGTCCTTCAGCGCGTCGGCCACCGGACGGTGGCGCCGGCTAATGTCCTCCAACACTTCAATGGCCGCCGCCAGACGTCCTCCCAATCGCATTTTTTATTTCCGTTGTTTGGCCTTGTCGGCAAATTGCGTTCGGCCCTGCTCTATCGCATCAGCCCAGAAATCGGAACGATTTTCGGAAAGGCACGGCGCGGGGCGTGGAGCGTTCCCTGCGCGCTCTACAGTGCACGGCTGGAGCGCACAAGCGCGCCGGCTGGCGCAACGCTCGTGCTTTCAAACTTTCCAGGTTGCGATAGTCTTCCGCTGCGTGATTCGCCAAGAACAGCAAGCGGATCGACGGGAAATTACGAGGAGAGGGCAATGAAGACTTATCTGGCGGAAGTTCTGGGTACATTTCTACTCGTGTTCATCGGCACCGCTTCGGTGGTGACGGGCGGCTTCGGCGGCGCGCTGCCGCTGGGCCAGGAAGGCATCGGTCTGGCGTTCGGCATCGGCCTTATTGCGGCGGCCTATGCGATCGGCCCGATCTCGGGCGCGCATCTCAATCCGGCGGTGACGCTCGGCGTGTTCCTTGCCGGCCGGATGCCGGCCAAGGACGTCATCCCCTACTGGATCGCGCAGATCATCGGCGCCATCATCGCGTCGCTGGCGCTGTGGATCATCGTCTCAGGCCAGGTCGGCGGACACACCGGCGGCTTCGGCGCCAATGGCTGGGATACGACGAAATGGGGCGTCAGCTCGGCGTTCCTGTGGGAGCTGATCGGGACCTTCACCTTCGTGACGGTGATCCTCGGCGTCACCAGCGCCAAGCATACGACCGCTTTCGCCGGGCTGGTCATCGGCCTGACGCTGGCCGGGATTCACTTCGCCATGATCCCGGTCACCGGCACGTCGGTCAATCCGGCCCGATCGATCGGGCCGGCGCTGTTTTCGGGAAGTGCCGCGATCAGCCAGCTCTGGCTGTTCATCGTCGCACCGCTAATCGGCGGCGCCATTGCCGGCGTCGTCGCCAAGGCCCGCATTTTCGAGAAGGACTGATTTTCGAAGCCTGAATACAAAAAGGCGCGGGCCACGGCCCGCGCCTTTTTTATTACATCAAGTGCCTGGGTCAGGCCGCGAGGTCGAAGCGGTCGGCGTTCATCACCTTGGTCCACGCCGCCACGAAATCCCTGGTGAACTTCTCCTTCGCGTCCGCCGTCGCAAAGACTTCGGCGAGAGCGCGCAGTTGCGAGTGCGAACCGAAGATGAGATCGGCGCGGGTGCCGGTCCACTTGACTTCGCCGGTCTTGCGGTCGCGGCCCTCGAACACGTCCTTGGCGTCCGACGTCGCTTTCCATTCCGTGCCCATGTCGAGCAGGTTGACGAAGAAGTCGTTGGTCAGCGTTTCCGGCCGCCTGGTGAAGACGCCGTGCTTGGATTGCCCAACATTGGCGCCGAGCACGCGCAGGCCGCCGACCAGAACCGTCATTTCCGGCGCCGTCAGCGTCAGCAATTGCGCCCGGTCGACCAGCGCCTCCTCGACAGTCAGCCGCAGCTTGCCGCTGACATAGTTGCGGAAGCCGTCTACGATCGGCTCCAGCGGCGCAAAGGAGTGGATGTCGGTCTGCTCCTGCGAAGCGTCCATGCGCCCCGGCGTGAAGGGAACCTTGACGTCGTTTCCGCCGTCCTTCGCGGCCTTCTCGATGGCGGCACTGCCACCGAGAACAATCAGGTCGGCAAGCGAAACCTTCTTGTCGCCGGACTGCGAGGCATTGAATGCCTTCCGGATCGCTTCGAGCTTGTCGAGCACCTTGGCGAGCTCTGCCGGCTGGTTGACGGCCCAATCCTTCTGCGGCGCCAATCGAACACGCGCGCCGTTGGCCCCGCCGCGCTTGTCGGAACCACGGAACGTCGAGGCCGAAGCCCAGGCTGCCGCGACCAGTTGCGGCACCGAAAGGCCGGACGCCAGAATCTCAGCCTTGAGCGCCGCAGCGTCCTGCTCGTCGATCAGGACATGGTCGACCGCCGGGATGACGTCCTGCCAGGGCAGTTCTTCCTTGGCAACGAGCGGGCCGAGATAGCGCACGCGCGGGCCCATGTCGCGATGGGTCAGCTTGTACCAGGCGCGCGCGAACGCGTCGGCGAACTGATCCGGGTTCTCGTGGAAGCGCTTCGAGATCGTCCCGTAGGAAGGATCGAAGCGCAGGGCGAGGTCGGTGGTCAGCATCGAGGGCGCGTGATGCTTGGCCTGGCTGTGGGCATCCGGAACGGTGCCGGCCCCGGCGCCGCCCTTCGGCGTCCACTGATGGGCGCCGGCCGGGCTCTTGGTCAGCTCCCATTCGAAGCCGAACAGATTGTCGAAGAAATTGTTGCTCCACTTCGTCGGCGTCGTCGTCCAGGTCACTTCCAGGCCGCTGCCGATCGCATCGCCACCCTTGCCGGTGCCGAATGTGCTTGCCCAGCCGAGACCCTGCTGCTCGATGTCGGCGCCTTCCGGCTCGACGCCGACCAGCGACGCGTCGCCGGCGCCATGGGTCTTGCCGAAAGTGTGTCCACCGGCGATGAGCGCGACTGTCTCCTCATCGTTCATGGCCATGCGCGCGAAGGTGTCCCTGATATCGCGCGCCGCGGCGAGCGGATCCGGATTGCCGTTCGGGCCTTCCGGATTGACGTAGATCAGACCCATCTGCACGGCGGCAAGCGGGTTCTCAAGATCGCGGTCGCCGCTGTAGCGCTCGTCGGCCAGCCACTTGCCTTCCGGGCCCCAGTAGATGTCCTGTTCGGGCTCCCATACGTCGGCGCGGCCGCCGGCAAAACCGAAGGTCTTGAAGCCCATCGATTCCAGCGCCACGTTACCGGTGAGGATCATCAGATCGGCCCAGGAGATCTTGCGGCCGTATTTCTGCTTGATCGGCCAAAGCAACCGGCGGGCCTTGTCGAGGTTGACATTGTCCGGCCAGCTGTTCAGCGGCGCAAAGCGCTGCTGGCCGGCTCCGGCGCCGCCGCGGCCGTCGCCGATGCGGTAGGTGCCGGCGCTGTGCCAGGCCATGCGGATGAACAGCGGCCCGTAATGGCCGAAGTCGGCCGGCCACCAGTCCTGCGAGTCCGTCATCAGCGCATGCAGGTCCTTGATCACGGCGTTCAGGTCGAGGCTCTTGAACTCCTCGGCATAGTCGAACGCCTTGCCCATCGGGTCGGACAGCGGGGACTGCTGGTGCAAAACCTGGACATTGAGCTGGTTCGGCCACCAGTCGCGGTTGGCCCTGGCGATGGTTGTGTGCACGACCGGGCATTTGCCCGTGCTGGGATCGTCGGTTTGAGCGTCCATTTTCGTCTCCGATTTCATGAGTTTTCCAGGCAGGCCCAGCGGCCGCGCCATTCTGGAATGATTCCAGACTAGGCCGCATCGCCGATAAAAACAAATTGCCTTTCCTGTTTTTTCCGATAGGTTTTTCTTATGATAGGCCTCACGGTCCGGCAGATGCGGTATTTCGAGGCGCTGGCGCAGACGCTGCATTTCGGCCGCGCCGCCAAACTTGCCGGCGTCAGCCAGCCGGCGCTGTCCTCACAGATCGCCGGGATGGAGCAGCAGCTGAACTGCCGACTGTTCGAGCGTGGCGGCAAGCTGGTGCGGATGACTGACGAAGCGCTGGCCTTGCAGCCCCGCATCGAGCGCATTCTCGCCGATATCCGTGACGTCGAGACGACGGCCCGGCGCGGCCGCCCGGCCATGGAAGGGCGCTTCCGGCTGGGCATCATCCCGACGGTCGCGCCCTATTTGTTGCCGCATGCGCTGCCGGAATTGAAACGGCATTTTCCGGCCTTGCAACTCGAACTGCGCGAAGCGGTGACCGCATCGCTCATCGAGGACAGCGCGTCGGGCAGGCTCGACGCTTTCATCGCCGCCCTGCCCCTCGATCAACCCGGACTGGTCAGCGAAGAGCTGTTCCGCGACCGGTTTTTCCTCGCCGTGCCGGCCGGCGATCCCGCATTCGCCTCGCCGCCGGTGCCGCCGGAAAGTCCGGCGCTGGAAAGGCTGATGCTCTTGGAGGAAGGCCACTGCCTGCGCGAGCAGGCGCTCGCCGTCTGCGGCAGCGTGCGTCCGGTGGCGATGGCAAGCTACGGCGCCACCAGCCTGACGACGCTCTTGCAGATGGTGGCGCACGGGCTCGGCGTCACGCTGATCCCGGAAATGGCAACAAGGCCGGCCAGCGTCATGCCGGATCTCAAGATCGTGCCGTTCCAGGAGCCGATGCCGCAACGCACGATTTGTCTCGCATGGCGACGCAACAAGGCGCGGCACGACGAGTGTGTGGAACTGGCGAAGATCATTCGCGGGCTGGATGCGGCGGTGTTGACGCCTTGAGGCGTCAACGGAGCCGCCATTCGGCTCTTACTTCAGCGAGATGCTCATACCGCTAAGATCTGCGTTGACTTGCAGGCCAACCTGTCTGCCTGTGAGTTCGAGTTGAGCGCCCTTGTCATTGGTCATGACGATCACCTGGGCCCCTTTGCCAAGCGCGCCGCCACCGCCCGCTGCACCGTACACCCCGGCCACATCCCGGGCGCGACGGATGTGGCGCACAGTGCCTCGGAAATAGGTCTTGGAGGCCCCGAAGGCGAGGCCGCCCGAGATGCCGCCGACCGAGATGGGATATCGGCGGCCATGGAAGGTCAGCGTGCCCTCGCCACCGGAGCCGCCGATGAAGAAGGCTGCCTTATAGACGGCGAAGCGGATGGTGCCGCTATCGGCATACGCAGTGCTGGCAAAGCCAACTCCCGCGGCGGCGATAACGCCAACCGCGACCGAACGAAATCTGGACGAAATCTTCATGATGAGAACTCCTTGGATTGCCGCTTTCCCCAGCCGGCCGGGCACGTCAGCGTCGTATCAAAATCATAGCTGAACAGTCTCGCCCATAATTGGTTCCAAGCACGCGGCCTGAAACCGGCTGGAGACGACCGCTACGAAACGAGGTCATGGCGAACCAGTGGTGTCGGCTGTGGCATTGAGAACGCAGCCTTTCGGAAGAACGAAATTTTCGTTCGTTCGAATGACGAAAACCAGGAGATAGAAGATAACCTTTAGGTGCGCGGCATCCAACGCCGCGGCGTGCGGTAATGGAGAATACAATAGCGGTGAGGGCCGCGGTCAGCGAGGTTCAGGAATGAGTCATGTGCAGAGTCCCAGGTCAAAGTGTCTCCGCTGTGACTTCACCTTTATTAAATCGAGTCCTTTGACCTTACTTCACGAGCTATGTAACAGGGGGCGTAACGCTCTGCCATATCTCGTTTCGTTGGTGCTCATTCTGCTGTTGGCTTCTCCGGCAAACAGCCAGTTGGCGCCGGAAGCGTCATCGGTTGCCACGGCGAACGACAGCGCGTCGGTCGCAGTTTCGGACCGCACCGATATCGAGAAAGAGCCGGGCAAGGCGCAACCTGGCACACTCGAATCCGAGGAAGCCTTGCGCCGCGAACTGGCCGCAGCACGAGGGGAGTTGGCCAAGCAGGCAGAGGCCCTGGAAGCACAGCAGCGAAGGGACGAAGCGCTCGCGCATAGTCTGGAGACGGCGCATCGTGTTATCGAAAATCTGAAGACGACAGCCAGTCTCTTGGACAGCACGAAAGGCGCCGTGCCTGAAGCGCAAACCTCAATGGAGGCCTCTCAGGCTTCCGTCAAGCAAGTGCTTGATGACGGGCGCCGGAAGGTCGAGATCCTGCAACAGGAACTCACCACGGCGCGTCAAACCATCGACGCTCTCAAGACAGGCGCAAATCAGGAAGCCGCCCAGGCTTCCGCCAAGCAGGCGCTTGATGACGAGCGACGGAAGGTCGAGGTCCTGCAACAGGAACTCACCACGGCGCGTCAAACCATCGACGCTCTCAAGACAGGCGCAAATCAGGAAACCGCTCAGGCTTCCGCCAAGCAAGCGCTTGAAGAGCGCCGGAAGGTCGAGGTCCTGCAACAGGAACTCACCACGGCGCGTCACACCATCGACGCTCTCAAGACAGGCGCAAATCAGGAAGCTGCTCAGGCTTCCGCCAGGCAAGCGCTTGAGCGCCAGGAGGTTGAGGCTCTCAAGCAGGAACTCGCCACGGCGCGTCAAACCATCGATGCTCTCCAGAAAAGCGCAAATCTGGCCGCGGGCGAGCAGGCCAACGCCGTAAAAGACCGCCAGGTAGCCGAGGCTGCTTCAAAGCAAGCTGGAGAAAGACTCGCGCTGGAGCGCGAACGGGCAGATTCAGCTGAACGCGACCTCGACATTGTTCGCCGGGACCGCGATGCCTTGAAGCAGAACTCAATGGAATTGAGTGCGGCGCTGGATCAGGAGCGTGAAAGGGCTACTGGTTTGGCCCGCAGCCTCAGTGCCGCGCGTAAATCGATCGTCAAGGACAAGCGTCGAGCCGCTGCGGAGCGCACGCTGAAAGCAGGTACCCCCGCGAGTGCAATTGCATTGTCGAATTCGGGCGCGCAGCCAGCCCATAAACCGCGCTCGCAGAAAAAACAGAAAGTGAAGTACCGGAAGTCGCCGCAACTTGAGGTGCTGGCCATCGAACTTCCCGCACCATTGCTCCCAACGCGCCCACTGAACTAGCGCGAGCTGCGCCGGTGCCGACGAAGGAGCTGAATGTATGCCGCACAGGAGTATCAAAATGAAAAAATATGTGGCTGCCGCGTTGACGATCGGGATTGCGATCGGCCCTGCCTCGGCTCTGGGCGCAGGTTTGGGCGGTAGCGGGATCGGTGGTGGGGTGAGCGTCGGTTCGCAAGGCGTGTCTGCAGGCGTGAGCGTTGGCGGTCTCGGGGTCGGTGCTGGAGTGAGCGTCGGTTCGCAAGGCACATCTGTGGGAGCGGGCGCGAGCGTCGACGGTGTGGGTGGAGCAAACGTTGGCGCTTCGGTGGGCGCAGGATCAGTCGACGCAGGCGTTAGTGGCAATGTCGGCAGCACAAGCGGAAGCGTTTCGGCCAGCAGCGGCGTGGGCTCCAATGCCAGCAACAATCCAAGCAACACCAGCGGAAGCGTTTCAGCGGGAATTGGTGTGGGCGCCGATCCGTCCGCCAATAAATCGGTTGCCGCTAGTCCACCCGCCGTCACGAAAGCCATTGTGCCCGCCAAGACCACCAGGCAATCGATCTCTCTGCCATCCGTCCTCAGGCCTTCCCGTACAGGCCGGGGTAACTCGACCCTGGGCTATCCGTTTGGATCCGTGGGACCCCTGAAGGCGATACCCGGTACGCCTGCCGCGGTCGTGCAAGCCTGCCGCGCAGCGATCATTTCCGCCGCAAAGCCGCTTGGCGCCGTTCGTGTCCGTGCGGTAAGCGCGGGTGCGTTGCGCCAAGGTCGGCGTGCACTCATGGCGCCGATCCAGGTGCGAATAGACTACGCAAGAAAAGGCGGTATCGAAGTCCGGCAGGCGAAGGTCGGTTGTCGCCTCACGGCGGGCAGGGTCACCGCAATAATATAGTTCCAAGTCTGTAAAGGGACACACGGCACTCTGCCCCAGTTCCGCTACTATCGCCACACGCATCGGGTCACCGATTGCCAACTCGCACGAAGACCTTCACGGAACAAAGATCAAAAACACATAGGTGAAAAAGACGACAAGGTGGACCAGGCCGGTCAGGAACGTCGTTCTTTCGTTGCTGAAGCTGACACTGCTTATGAAAAGCGCCAAGATCAAAAGTACGGTGTCAGCCGCGGGAATGCCCAGCGTCAGGCCCCTTCCCGTCAACAGGCTGGCGGCTGCGACAACCGGGATGGTCAAACCAATTGTGGCGCAGGCCGAACCCATCGCGACATTCAAACCGCGCTGCAGCTCGTTGTTGAGGGCGGCACGAATCGCCGAAACGGACTCCGGCATCAAGACGAGGCCGGCGATCAATGCCCCCACAATGGCGTCGGCCTGGCCCACCTGGTAGGCAACGAGCGTATCCTCAATGCTTGCGGCGACTTGCTCGGCAAGCATGACAATGCCGATCAGACCGATTGCCAGCAGCAGAACGCCTATGAGGATGCTCTCATGCGGGTCGGCTCGCGTCGAAACGCCGTGTGCCGGCCCTTCGATGAAATCGTCCCGGTGGCGGACAGTCTGCGCGAACAGAAAACCCGCATAAAGCAGCACCGAAAGTACGCTGACAAAGCCAAGCTGGGCCGCCGAAAATGTGCCGGGATCCGAAGTTTGCGTGTAGGTCGGCAGGATAAGCGTCGTGACGGTCAGCGCGATCAGAACCGCCAGATAGGCGCTGGTCCCTTGGCGCACGATTGCCTGCGTGCGATGCCGCCAACCGCCAAATGTCAGACACACACCGACAACGCCGGTGGATGTAATCATCACCGTCGAGAAGACGGATTCGCGTGCAAGCGTCGGGTTGTTCTCGCCATGCAACATCATGGACACGATGATCGACACTTCGATGGCCGTCACGGCAATGGTCAGCACCAAGGTGCCGTAGGGCTCCCCTACCCGACGCGCCACCGCCTCGGCGTGGTCGAGCACCACAAAGATGGTGGTGAACATGATCGCGCTCGAAATCGCTCCGACAAGGATCCTCAGGTTGATGGAACCCTGGTCTACCGACAGCCCGCTGGCCCTTACCGCGATGGCCACAGCGAGAGCGGCCAACGGCATCGCATAGGAAACCGCCGATCTTGTGAAACCACTCATTGCAGCCACTTGCGCTTGTGCTCTTGCGGAAAATCTATTTGGAGCACATCTGTCTCGCTGCGACCACTCCCTACCCTACGCCCGCAGGCCTCGCCGCCGGCGTCCGATAGTTTCGAAGTGATATCATCCCGGGTCCGGAAAGATCGTGCCGCAGCGATCCTATCCGGGCGTGTTCGCCTTGACGACCTTTTGGCATTCCGGCGTCAGTTCGCTCATATGACCGGACAGGCATGCGATGATGCGGCCGCCGCCTTGCTGCACGCCGCTGCAAAACTTCTTGTAGTCCGCCTCGCAGGCCTCGCGCTCGGACGCCGTCTGCGCCAGCGCCGCAGTGGCCGCCATCTGGGTTGCCAGGAAAAGCAGGCTTAACGCAATCCGCATGACAAACTCCCCTCAAATATGTAGATTAGCGCACTTTCATATAATGCGGTAAACACAGGGAAGTATATAGAGGGGAAACATGCTTTTCGTGGCGGGGAAAAGAGCGCCTGCGGCAGGCCTATTCGCTGTTACACTACTGTTGTGCGCATGCAGCGAGCAAAACGCATACGTACCGCCGCCGCCGCCGAAGGTCGACGTGGCGCTTCCGGTCAAGCAGAACGTGACCCCTTATCTCGAGGCCACCGGCAGCACTGCTGCGATAAACACCACGCCGCTGGTCGCGCGCGTCTCGGGCTTCCTTCAGGAGATCGACTACAAGGATGGCGACGAGGTCAAGGCCGGCACAAGGCTGTTCCTGATCGAGCAGGATTCCTACCAGCTGGCGCTCGAACAGGCCCAGGCCGGACAGGGTTCAGCCGATGCCGCCGCGAAGCAGTCCGGCGCCGACCTGAAACGGCAGCAGGAGCTGCTGTCCCAGAAGTTCGTCTCGCAAGCGACCCTCGATCAGTCCGCCGCCGCGGCGGACGTCGACATCGCCAAGCAGAAGCAGAGCGCGGTCGACGTCAAGCAGGCTCAGCTCAATCTGAGCTACACCGAGGTCAAGGCGCCGTTCGCGGGCACCGTCACCTCCCGCGAGGTTTCGATCGGGCAGCTGGTCGGCGCCGGCAGCGCCACCACGCTGGCGACCATCGTTCAGCTCGCGCCCATCTATGTCAATTTCAATGTCTCGGAGCAGGATGTGCTGCGCATTCGCGCCGCCATGGCGAAGCGTGGAATGACCGCGCAGGACCTCAAGAAAATACCGGTCGAGGTCGGCCTGCAGGACGAGACGGGTTATCCCCACCAGGGAATGCTGGACTATGCCGCGCCAGAGGTTACGGCCGCCACCGGCACGCTGGCGGTCCGCGCCGTGCTGCCCAATGAAGACCGGCAGCTGCTGCCGGGCTATTTCGTGCGCGTGCGCGTGCCGCTGGGCGAAGAGCCGGACATGCTGCTCGTTCCCGACCGGGCGATCGGCAGCGACCAGAAAGGGCGCTACCTGCTCGTCGCCGGAAAGGACGATGTCGTCGAGCAGCGGCCGGTTGAGATCGGTCAACTGGTCGGAACGTTGCGTGTCATCACCAAAGGTGTCGCGCCGGATGACCGTGTCCTTGTCTCCGGCCTGCTGACGGCCGTGCCTGGCCAGAAGATCGAACCGCAGGAGAAGAAACTGGAAGCGGCCGCCACGGACGGCGCGGCAAAATGATCTCCAAATTCTTCATCGAGCGGCCGGTCCTGGCCAATGCCATCGCCATCCTCATGGTCCTCATCGGCGTCATCTCGCTGTTTGCCCTGCCGGTGGCGCAGTATCCCGATGTGGTGCCGCCGACCGTTTCGGTAACGACCCGCTATCCGGGCGCCAGCGCGCGCGCGGTGATCGACACGGTGGCGCTACCGATCGAGCAGCAGGTCAACGGCGTCGAGGGCATGATCTACATGCAGTCCTATGCTGCATCGGACGGCACCTACAACCTCACCGTCACCTTCGCCATCGGCACCGATCTCGACCAGGCGCAGGTGCTTGTGCAGAACCGGGTGTCCTCGGCGCTCGCGGGGCTGCCGCAGGCGGTGCAGGTGCAGGGCGTCACCGTTCAGAAGAAGTCGACCTCGATCCTCGAAATCGTCACGCTGACCTCGCCGGACGCGCAATATGACAGCCTTTATCTCGCCAATTACGCAACCATCCGGCTGAAGGACGAGCTCTCCCGGATACCGGGAGTCGGCAATGTCAATGTGTTCGGCGCCGGCCAGTATTCCATGCGCGTCTGGCTCGATCCGGAGAAGATGCAGGCGCGCGGCCTCACTACGCAGGACGTCGTCCAGGCACTGGGGCAGCAGAGCGAGCAGGTCACCGCGGGACAGATGGGCGCGCCGCCGGCGCCGGACGGCCAGTCCTTCCAGTACACGGTCGAGGTGTCCAGCCGCCTTGACGATCCCGACCAGTTCGGCGCCGTGATCGTCAAGACCGGCGCCAATGGCGACATGACGCGCGTGCGCGATGTCGGCCGGGTCGAGCTCGGCGCCCAGACCTACGGGCAATTCTTCAATCTCGACGGCCAGCCGGCGGCGGGGATGGCCGTTTTCCTGTCGCCGGGCGCCAACGCGCTCGATGTGGCCGGCAAGGTCGAGGCCAGGATGAAGGATCTGTCGGGCGAGTTCCCGAAGGGACTGGCATACTCGATCCCCTTCAACACCACGATTTTCGTCAGCCAGGCGATCCACGAGGTCTACAAGACGCTGATCGAAGCCGCCGTCCTGGTGCTCATCGTCATCCTGCTTTTCCTGCAGGACTGGCGGGCGATGCTGGTGCCGGCAACGACCGTTCCGGTGACGATCATCGGGGCGTTCGCGGCGATGGCCGCGCTCGGCTTCTCGGTCAATCTGTCGACCCTTTTCGCCATCGTGCTTGCCATCGGCATCGTCGTCGACGACGCCATCGTCGTGGTCGAGGGAGCCGCCCACAATATGGAGCGGGGCATGTCGGGCCACGACGCGGCGATTGCCGCCATGAACGCGCTGTTCGGGCCGATCATCGGCATCACGCTGGTGCTGATGGCGGTGTTCCTGCCGGCGGCATTTCTGCCCGGCCTCACGGGGCAAATGTATGCGCAATTCGCACTGGTTATTGCGGCAACCGCCATAATCAGCGCCATCAACGCGGCAACGCTGAAGCCGACGCAGTGCGCGACCTGGCTGAGGCGGCCGGTGCCGCCGGAGCAGCGCAATTTCTTCTTTCGCGGCTTCAACGCGGTCTACCAGCGCATGGAGAACCGTTATGCCGGCCTGATCGGCTCCATGGTGCGTCACAGCACGGTGATGGGGATCGTTGCGCTGCTGATCATCGGTGCGGCGGGCTATGGCATAGCGCGGGTGGCCACCGGCTTCATCCCGATCGAGGACCAGGGCTACATGCTCGCCGCGGTTCAGCTGCCCGACGGCGCCGCGCTTGGCCGTACGCAGGAAACGCTGCAACAGGTTTCGAAGATCGCCAAGGCAACGCCAGGCGTCGATCAGGTGGTGACGATCGCCGGCATCTCGGCGCTCGACAACAACTCGACGCTGGCGAACGCGGGCGTCGCCTACATCATCCTCAAGGACTGGAGCCTGCGCGGCAAGGGCGAGGATCTTGCCTCGCTCTACGCCACGCTCAACAAAAATATGTCCGGCATGGCTGACGGCACCGTGCTGGTGCTGCCGCCACCACCGATCCAGGGCATCGGCAACGCCGCCGGCTTCACCATGCAGGTCGAACTGCGTGACGGCAGCTTCGACCTCGCCAAGCTGCAGGGCGCGGTCGAGGCGGTGGCCAGGGCTGCCCAGACGCAGTCGGGCATCCAGCGCGTATCGGCGCCGTTCCGCGCCAACGTCCCGCAATACACGGTCGAGATCGACCGCGAGAAGGTGCAAACCCTGGGGCTGACCACGGACCAGGTCTTCCAGACGCTCGCCGGCTATCTCGGCTCGACTTATGTCAGCCAGTTCAACAAGTTCGGGCGGGTGTTCCAGATCTATGTGCAGGGCGATGCGCAATTCCGCCTGACGCCCGAGAATATCGCCCGCCTGAGCGTGCGCAACCAGAGCGGCGACATGATCCCGCTCGGGACATTGCTGACGATCACGCCAAGCGTCGGACCTTCGCTGATCAGCCTCTACAACCTCTATCCCTCGGCATCGATCATCGGCGTGCAGGCGCAAGGCTTCTCGTCGGGCGACGCGATAAAGCTGATGGAAGGGGTCGCGGCCGACACATTGCCGCCCGGCACCGGCTACGACTGGACGGCGCTCTCCTACCAGGAGAAGCTCGTCGGCAACCAGATCTATCTGGTGTTCGGCCTGGCGCTGCTCCTGGTCTATCTGGTGCTCGCAGGCCAATATGAGAGCTGGCTGGCCCCGATCTCGATCCTGCTTGCCGCGCCGCTGTCGCTGGTCGGCCCGGTCCTGGTCCTCAACGGCCTCGGCATCGACAACAATCTCTATGTCCAGATCGGCCTGATCCTGCTGATCGCGCTGTCCGCCAAGAACGCGATTCTGATCGTCGAGGTGGCGCGGGAGCTACGCGCCGCCGGTAGACCGATCGTCGAAGCGGCTATCGAGGCGGCGCGTGCTCGTTTCCGCCCGATCCTGATGACATCCTTCGCCTTTATCCTCGGCGTCGCGCCGTTGGTGGTGGCGACAGGCGCCGGGGCCAGCGCACGCAAGTCGATCGGCATCACGGTCTTTTCCGGCATGATCGCCTCGACCTGCCTCGCCGTTCTGTTCGTGCCGTCCTTCTTCGTCATCCTGCAACGGTTCGAGGAATGGCGCGCCGCGCGCAAGACGAAGCGGGAGGTCCCATCCACGCTTCCCGGCTAGGCAAGGCAAAATCGCCGCGCCGGCCGGGGAGAACCATCTTTTATCGACGCATCAGTTTCGCAACCTCAATCAGGGAAAATCCGACATGCTTTTCCACTCCGTCTTCCGCATCTTCGCGCTTGCGGGCGCGTCATTTCTGTTCATCGCGACCATGCCGGCCTGGGCGGTGAACGCCCAGGTCGGCATCCTGAAATGCGACACCTCGACCGGCATCGGCGAGATCATTGAGCGCAAACAGACAATGACCTGCGTATTCACCCGGACTGACGGCACGACGGAAAACTACACCGGCTCGATCCACGAATTCGGCATTGAACTTGGCGAGGTGAAAGAAGGCCATCTCATATGGGCCGTCGTCAGCGGCTCGACGGCAAAGGACAATGGCCTGCTGACCGGAAAATATGATGGCGTCGACGCGGAAGCGGCCGTGGGTCTTGGAGTTGGCGCCGATGCCCTGCTTGGCGGAACCGAGAAAGCCTTTGCGCTTCAACCGCTCGCAGTCGAGGGCGAGACCGGTATCAACATCGCGGCGGGGGTAGAGCAGGTTGAACTGACCGCGGCAAACTAGTCCGCGGTTGACCCGACCTTCGCGCTCGCGTTCCTCGGCTGCTTGGTCGGACTATGCAGCAGCAGCGAGAGCGGTTTGTCCGGTCTGTCTGAGCAGCCCGACAAGCCAGGCCAGGCCGGCATCCATCATGGCAACCTTTGGCACGATGCTGTTGATCTTGAAGTGGCCGAGCGGAATGGGCGCCTCGATCCCCATCACGCCGAAACGACTGGCATGCATGGCGACGAAGCGGCGCGGGAAGGCAGAGAGCAGATCGGAGTCGGCGAGCACCGCCAGTCCGAACATGAAATTCGGGACGGTCAGGGCAACGCGGCGCGACAGGCCGTGCTGCGACAGTATCCGGTCGACGAAACCATTCGGATCGCTCGTAGCCGACACCACGAGGTGCTGCATAGAGCAGTAGTTCTCGACGCTCGGATTGCTGGCGAAGGGGTGGCCGGCCCGCATCGCGACAACGAAATCCTCCTCGTAAATGGTGTTCACGACGAAGCGCAAGGGGAAGTCGCCGAACGGAACGACGGCAACATCCATGTCCCGGGCTTCGAGCTCGACGATGGCGTCGCGCCAGGCGAGGCTCGGCGACGGCTCGCCCTGCCTGGGCAGCAATTGGCGGATGCCGATGTCGATGCCGGGCGCTTCACGGCGCGCCAGGGTGAGCAGCGGCGGCAGGAACACGGACGAAGCCCCATCCGGCGCGCCAACGACGAAGCGGCGCGTCGAGCGGGCCGGATCGAACGGCTCGGCGCTCGATATTACCGAGCGCACCCGGGCCAGGATCTCAGCCACCGGTGCCGCCAGTTCCGCTGCCCGGTCGGTGGGCACGACGCCGCGCGGCGTCTTCAGGAACAGCGGGTCGCCCAGCAGACTGCGAAGCCGGCCAAGGCCATGGCTGACCGCCGATGGCGACAGGTTCAGGCGATTCGCCGACCGGCCGACATGGCGCTCCTCCATAACGGTCTCGAACAGGACCAGCAAGTTGAGATCGGCGCGGGAAAGGTCAATCTGGTTCAGCATATTCATGAAATCATATCACTGGCTTCATCATAGTAAAGCTGCGAATTGGCTGGTCGCAGCAGAGGCGGTCCTGCCGGCTTCGCGATGACATCAGCCACAAGGGAGCAAAATCATGCCTGACTTTCCCCGTTCAATTCTGGTCACCTGCGCCGGCGGCGCCCAGGGATTTGCCATAGTGCAAGCCTGCCGCGCGGCAGGCGCCACTGTGCGCGTGCTTTTGCGCAAGGGCTCACCCGACCCGTTCGGCGATGGTGTCAACATCGTGCGCGGCGATCTGGCGGATGCCGAGCGCCTCCGCCTCGCCTGTCTCGCCGTCGATGCGGTGGCGCTGACGCTGCCGCTCAACGCCGGCCCGGAGCAAATCCTGCGCTACGGCCGCAACATGGTCGACGCGGCGCTTGAGGCGGAGGTCAAGCTCCTGGTGTTCAACACCAGCGGCCATGTCTCCAGACATTCCAGCACCGGATTGATGGAAGCCAAGGTCGAACTCATCGACTATATGAAGGCCTCCGGCCTGCCGTCGGTCGTCCTCAAGCCGACGCTCTATATGAGCAATGCCGCCGCACCCTGGAGCGCGCCCGCGATCATGCATCAGGGCGTGTTCGCCTATCCGCTGCCGGCCAATTTCCAGACCTCCTGGATCTCATGGGAGGATATGGCGGCCTATGTGGTCGCGGCGATGCGGCGGCCCGAGCTTGCGGGCGCCAGTTTCGACATTGGCGGACCCGAAGCGCTGACCGGACCGGAGATGGCCAATATCCTGTCTGATATCGTCGGCCGCAAGGTCAGCTACTATCCGGTGCCGCTGGCCGACTTCGCCGCCGGCCTGAGCGCGATGCTCGGCAAGGATGCGGCCGATCAGGTCGCCGCCAACTATGCCTGGGTGCACCGGCAACGCTCGACCCTGCTCGCCGTCGACAGCAGCGAGACGCTCGGCATGCTGCCGATCAAGCCGACCCCGTTCGCCGACTGGGCCAGGGCTCAGGACTGGCCGGCGCTGGCCGGCAGCGAGAGGGCGGCATAAGCATGGAAGCGATCGCGACGCTGGAACCGAACGGCTGGTCCGGATGGGCAAATGTGCCGGACGCCGCCGCGGACGTCATCGACTTCTGGTGGCTGGCGGGTCCCGCCGCATGGTTCGCCAAGGACGCGGAGTTCGACCGCGTCTTGCGCGATCGCTTCCTGGCGCTGCATGAGGCGGCGGCGCGCGGCGACTGCGACGACTGGGCGGCGACGCCCTATGGCGCCTTGGCGCTACTGGTGCTGCTTGACCAGTTTCCGCGCAATGCGTTTCGCGGCACGCCACGCATGTATGCGACGGACGAAAAGGCCCGCCGCATCGCGGCTGACGCCATCGATGCGGGGTTCCAGCACCATGTTCATCCATCCTGGCGGCTGTTCTTCACACTGCCCTTCGCGCATTCCGAAAGCCTCGTCGACCAGGACCGCTCGGTGGCGCTGGCCGGCGAGAGCGGCGGGCGCGACCTGAAGCGCGCCGAGCATCATCGCGACATCGTGCGGCGGTTCGGACGCTTCCCGCACCGCAATCCGATCCTCGGCCGCGCCATGCGGGCGGACGAACAGCGCTTTCTCGACGAAGGCGGGTTCGCCGGCTGATGGAGTCAAATAACCCAGGGCGGCCCTTGTCAGCCGGTCGATGCGGCGGTGAAAACCGCCAGCTGATCCGCGAAAGCACGCTTGAAGGCCGGCCGCGCTTCGCCGCGGGCGACATAGGCCAAGAGGTTCGGGAATTCGTCCAGCAAATTCGACCGGTTCAGCCGGCGCAACACCATCACCATCGAGAGATCGCCGGCGCTGAAGGCACCATCGAGCCAGTCGGCATCGCCAAGGCGAGCGGACAGGTCGCGCAGCCGGCCACGGATGCGATCCTCGACAATGGCCAGGCGCTGCTTGTGCCAGGGCTCGTCGCCTTCCATCAGGATGGCGGTCTCCCGCTCGACGATTGTCCACTCCATCGTGGTAACCGCGGCAAACATCCACATGACCGCGTGCGCCCGGGCATTCGCCTCGTCCGGCAGCAGGCCAGTATGGTGCTCCGCGATGTGGAGCACGATGGCGCCTGAATCGAACAGAGCGAGATCGCCGTCTTCATAGGTCGGAATTTGCCCGAAAGGCTGCAGCGCGCGATGCGGCGGTTCCTTCATCGCGGCGAATGAGACAAGTCGAACGTCGTAGGGCTGACCCACTTCTTCAAGCGCCCAACGAACACGCATGTCACGCGCCTGTCCCCTGCCGCGGTCGGGCGATCTTTCGAAGGCGGTGATGGTGGGGTTCATAAGAGGCTCCCTATCGGGTTGTCGCGCTTTGCATTCAAAGGACGAACGACCGATGCGGTTCCCGACAATTGCCTCGTTTTCTTCGACCCTGGGATTTGGGCCGAATTCGTGCGCACCCGGACATTCATTCCGGCTTCGTTGCCAGGCGATGCTACGACTTTCTCCGATCGCCATCGAGAATGGTATGGATTTCCTGCCATATCGTCTCTACCCGATCTATATATCGGGTGAGATCGATGCGAGGTGAAGATGGACCACGACATCATATTGAAGGTGCTGGCGCATCCGTTTCGAAGGGATGTTCTGGTGTGGCTGAAGGAGCCTGAACAGCACTTCGCCGAACAGGTGCATCCGCTTGAAATGGGCGTCTGCGCCAGCCAGTTCGAAGGTCGGGGCCTGGCGCAGTCCAGTGTTTCGGCGCATCTGGCGACGCTGGCGTCGGCCGACCTCGTTACCACACGACGGGTCGGCCAATGGGTCTTCTACAAGCGCAACGAAGAAACCATCGCCGCCTTTCAGGCCGCCTTGTCCGATCTCTGACCATCCTCCCCACTGCCCCCACAAATGCATGAAAGGCATTTCTCATGACTACCCTCTTTGATCCCCTGCGGCTTGGCGACCTGGCGCTTGCGAACCGCATCGTCATGGCGCCGCTGACGCGCAATCGTTCTCCGAATGCGGTGCCCGGCGACCTCGCCGTCACCTACTACAGCCAGCGTGCCACGGCCGGGCTGATCGTAACGGAAGCCACCGCCATCAGCCATCAGGGCCAGGGCTATGCCGATGTCCCCGGCCTCTATGGCGCCGACCAACTTGCCGGCTGGAAGCGTGTCACGGACGCCGTTCATGCCGCCGGCGGCAAGATCGTGGTCCAGCTTTGGCATGTCGGACGCATCTCGCACAACACGCTGCAGCCAGGCGGCGGCAAGCCGGTGGCGCCGTCCGCGATCAGGGCAAAATCCAAGACCTATCTGGTCAAGCCGGACGGCAATGGCGAGTTCGTCGAGACCTCCGAGCCCCGCGCGCTCGATGCAGCCGAACTTCCTGGGATCGTCGATGATTTTCGCCGTGCGGCCAAGGCGGCGATCGAAGAAGCGGGTTTCGACGGCGTCGAGATCCATGGCGCCAATGGATATCTCATCGACCAGTTCCTGCGCTCGGGCACCAACCATCGCAACGATAACTATGGCGGTTCCATCGAAAACCGGGCGCGCCTCCTGTTTGAGGTGGTCGACGCGGTGACGGGTGCTGTCGGGGCGGCCAAGACCGGGATCCGGCTGTCGCCGGTGACACCCGCTAACGACGCTTCGGATACCGATCCGCAGCCGCTGTTCAACCATGTGGTGGCGGGCCTGGGCAACCGCGACCTCGCCTATATCCATATCGTCGAAGGCGCCACCGGCGGCGCGCGCGACTTCAGCCAGGGCGACAGGCCGTTCGACTATGCGGAGCTCAAAGCCGCCTATCGCAACGCTGGCGGACAGGGCGGGTGGCTGGTCAACAATGGCTACGACAAGGAACTGGCCGAAAAGGCCGTCGCGGACGGCTATGCCGACCTCGTCGCGTTCGGCAAGCTGTTCATCGCCAACCCCGACCTCGTCAGCCGCCTGAAGCGGAATGCCAACCTGAACGACCCGGACAAGGCGACGTTTTATGGCGGCGACGCCAGGGGCTACACGGACTATCCGACGGCGGCCTGAGGCAATTTAAGGGAAAACTGTGAAACGGTTTTCCCGGGAAAAGCGCGTAGCGCTTTCCCTGGGGAATTGCGTCAAAACGCAGGGACAGAACAGTTCGCCGTTTCCCCCCGAAGCGGTGAACTGTTCTGTGTTCCTCACGCCGTCTTCCGCGTCACCAGTCCCAGCTCCTCGACCATCGCTTCGCGCATCAAAAACTTCTGCGGTTTGCCGGTCACCGTCATCGGCAGTTCGGTGCGGAAGCGGATGTAGCGCGGGATCTTGTAGTGGGCGATCTGGCCGGCGCAGAAGGCCTTGATCTCCTCAGCGGTGGCGATCTGGCCGGGCTTGAGCACGATCCAGGCGCAAAGCTCCTCGCCATATTTGTCGTCGGGAATGCCGAACACCTGCACCTCCTTCACCTTGGGATGGCGATAGAGGTACTCCTCGACCTCGCGCGGATAGACGTTCTCGCCACCGCGGATGACCATGTCCTTGACCCGGCCGACGATGTTGCAATAGCCTTCGGGGTCGATGGTGGCGAGGTCGCCGGTGTGCATCCAGCCATCGCCGTCGATCGCCTCATGGGTTTTCTCGGTGTCGTCCCAATAGCCCTTCATCACGGAATAACCGCGCGTGCAGAGCTCGCCCGGCGCGCCGACAGCGACGGTTGCGCCCTCGGCGTCGATGGCCTTGACCTCGACATGCGGATGGATGCGGCCGACCGTCGAGACGCGCTTTTCCAGCGGGTCGTCGACGCCGCTCTGGAACGAGACCGGGCTGGTTTCGGTCATGCCATAGGCGATGGTCACCTCAGACATATGCATCAGCGACACCACCTTCTTCATCACCTCGATCGGACAGGGTGAGCCCGCCATGATGCCGGTCCTGAGGCTGGTGAGATCGAACGATGCAAAATCCGGATGGTCGAGCATGCCGACGAACATGGTCGGCACGCCATAAAGGCCGGTGCAGCGCTCCTGCGCCACCGCCTTCAGCGTGGCGCCGGCATCGAAGCCCTCGCCCGGGAAAACCATGGTGGCGCCCTTGGTGACGCAGCCCATCGTGCCCATCGACATGCCGAAACAGTGGTAGAGCGGCACCGGGATACACAGCCTGTCGTCGGCGGTGAGCCTGATCGCCGAAGTGACGAAATTGCCGTTGTTGATAATGTTGGTATGGGTCAGCGTCGCGCCCTTGGGCGCGCCCGTCGTTCCGCTCGTGAACTGGATGTTGATGGCCTCGCCGGGCTTCAGCCCCTCGGAGATGCGGTCAAGGCTGTCATGCTCGTCGCGCCCGGCCATCGCCAGCACGTCGGCGAAATTGAACATGCCGGGCGAATTCTCCTCGCCCATGCGGATGACGATCTCCAGCGCCGGCAGTTTTTGCGCCTTGAGCTTGCCCGGAGTGGCCGTGGCGATCTCCGGCGCCAGCGTCTCGATCATGCCGAGATAGTCGGAGGTCTTGAATCTGGCTGATGTGACGAGCGCCCGGCAAGCGACCTTGTTCAGCGCGTATTCCAGTTCGGTCAGCCGGTAGGCCGGGTTGATGTTGACCAGGATCAAGCCGATGCGGGCGGTGGCGAACTGCGTCACCAGCCATTCCCAGCGGTTGGGCGACCAGATGCCGACGCGGTCGCCTTTCTCCAGGCCGAGCGCCAGGAAACCGGCGGCCAGCGCGTCCACCGTGTCCGACAGTTCGTTCCAGGTGAAACGCTTGTCCTGAGCGATGAAAACGGCGGCATCGAGCGTGCCGTATTTGCTGACCGTGTCGGAAAACAGCGCCGGAATCGTCTGGTTGAGCAGCGGCACGGTGCGCTCGCCCGAGACATGCGCCCTGCCGTCGAGCGGCGCGACGAAGCTGTCGCGCGTTTTGCGCAGGTTGGTGGCGTTCATGAGCTCGTCAAGTTTGATCGCCATCGCCGTCTCCTCCGCAGACGGCCGAACCTATCAGCCCGCCGGTGCGGTGGAAACCCGCCGATGGTAGTGGGTTGGTAGTGGGCAGGGTTTCGAACCCAGGTCGCGCCGGCAACCGCCGGAACCTGAAATAAAAAACCCGCCTCGGCGGGCGGATCCTTAGGCGCAAATCAGCACCGTGCCAAAACCTCTACCATAACTGATGGCACAAAGCAAGAACAAACATGCCGTGGTTCAGGCCAACCTATCTCTCCACCGACGCCATTTTGGCCGCGATGTCGCGCAATACAGCTTCGTCGGCGGCCACGCGCGTCTTCCTCGAAGCCACGAGACAGGCCTCGGACCGCAGGACGACGCCGTCGCCCAGCACTTTCAGATGATTGGCGCGCAGCGTCGAGCCGGTCGTGGTGATGTCGACGATGACATCGGCCAAGCCCGCCGCCGGCGCGCCCTCGGTGGCGCCCAGGCTTTCGACGATGCGGTAGACCTGGATGCCGTGCTTTTGCGAAAAGAATTGCTGGGTCAGCCGCCAGTATTTGGTGGCGATCCGCAGCCGCCTTCCGTGGCGCTGGCGGAAATCGGCTGCGACGTCATCGAGATCGGCCATCGTATCGACATCGAGCCAGATGTCGGGCACCGCCACCACCACATCGGCATTGCCGAAACCGAGGCGGGCAACGATTTCGGCACGCGTCTTCCAGTCGGCAAGGGCCTCGCGCAACAGGTCCTCGCCGGTGATGCCGAGATCGACCGTCCCTTGCCCGATTTCGCCGGCGATTTCGGAGGCCGAAAGGAACGCCACCTCGATGCTCTCGGCGCCTTCGATGCGGGCGCGGTATTTGCGCTCGTCACCGGGCAGGTTGACGGCAAGCCCGGCCTTGGCCAGCACCTCCAGCGCCTGCTCCTTCAGCCGGCCTTTCGACGGGATCGCCAGCGTGATCATGATGTCTTCTCCCGCAGCGCCTCGATGCGGTCGAGCCAGACGGAAAAGCCGACGCCGGGTATCGGCGTCTTCGCACCGAGCAGGGTCAGCAGGCGGTCGTAGCGGCCGCCGCCGGCCAGCGGCCGGTCGCCGCCTTCCGCCGCGATCTCGAAGACGAGGCCGGTGTAGTAATCAAGCGGGCGGCCGAAGGCGGCGTCGTAGCGGATTTTTTCGGCCGGCAGGCCGTGTGCTGCGATCGCGGTGGCGCGGGCGGCGAAATTCTCCAGCGCCGCGCCCAGCGAAAGGCCGGCGCCCGATGCGAAGGCTTCGAGCGCCCGGGCCGCATTGTTGAGCGGCACATCGATCGCCAGAAATGTCTTCAGCGCCGAAAACGCCTCGTTGGACAGCCGCACGCTGCGCAATTCGGCCTTCTCGATCAGGCGCCGGGCGATGTCGGTTGGCGAACGCCCGGCCGATGCCGACAGCCCGGCCTCCTCCATGCCGCCGGCGATATGTGTCGACAGGCCTTCCAGATCGCCGTCGAGCACAAGCGACGCGACCGGGCCGGAGAGCTGGCCATTGCGCGGCGGATTGGCGAGGTCGGCCAATGCCGCCTCCAGCATCGGCGCCGAGCCGAAGGCGCGGGCAAGACGCATGCGCCAGCCGCGCGGCAGGCCGAGTGCCGCCAGCACCGCCTCGAAAATGGTCTGGTCGCCCAGCGTGATCGTCAGGGTCTGGTCCGGCAGCACCAGCGACAGCAAGGCATGCGCATCGGCCAACGAGCGGGCATCGGCGGCAGCCGTGTCGCGATCGCCGAGATCCTCGATGCCGGCCTGGAAAAATTCATTGCCGCCCTCGCGGCGCTGGCGAAAGACCTCGCCGAGATAGGAATAGCGGCGCGGCGTGCCGGCTTGCGAACTGATGTGGTCGAGGCAGACGGGAATGGTGAACTCAGGCCGCAGGCACAGCGTCTTTCCGGTCTCGCTTTCGGTGAGAAAGATGCGGCGGCGCAGATCCTCGCCGGCCATGTCGAGGAACGGGTCGGCCGGCTGCAGCACTGCGACCTCGACCGCATTGGTGTCGCGCGCGGCGAAGAGGTTGGTGATGTCGGCTGATATGGCGGGATAGCGGGAGGTCATGAGGCCCCTTCCCTTCTCCCCTTGTTGTGGGAGAAGGTGGATTGGCGCGAAGCGCCAAGACGGATGAGGGGTGCTGGACGGAGTTCGAACGCAGGCGCTCTACGGCGCCCCCCTCTGTCCTGCCGGACATCTCCCCCACGAGGGGGGAGATCGGATGCCGCGATGGCTTTCGCCAATCGCCTGCGTTGCAAGAAAAGCGAGACGAACGAAGCAGCCAATCTCCCCCCTCGTGGGGGAGATGTCCGGCAGGACAGAGGGGGGCGCGAAAGAACGCGGCCTCTATTTGCCACGTGCCCTCTCCTCGGCCTGCGCAGCCAATATCTTCTTCACCTCACCGACCAGTTCGCTCTCCGCCACCGTCACCTGCGCCGGACGTGCCGCGCGCCATTCGGCATTGTCCGATATCTCGGCCGACATGCGCGCGCCTTCGATCAGGTCCTTGATCTGCACCTCGCCTCTGGCGCGCTCGTCGCCGCCCTGGATGATGGCGACGGGGCTGCCGCGGCGGTCGGCATATTTGAGCTGCGCCTTCATGCCGGCGCCGCCGAGATACATTTCGGAGCGGATGCCGGCGGCGCGAAGCTCAGCCACCATCTTCTGGTAGCGGCCGAGGCTTTCCGTGTCCTTGTCCATCACCAGCACGACGACGGGCGCGATCACATCCGACGTGTCGAGCTTGCCGAGGTTCTTCAGCGCGGTCATCAGCCGTGAGACGCCAATGGAAAAGCCGGTCGCCGGCACCCGCTCGCCGCGGAAACGCGAGACAAGCCCATCATAGCGCCCGCCGCCACCGACCGAACCGAAACGCACGATCTGGCCGTCCTCATTCGGGATCTCGGCCAGCAGCTCGGCCTCGAAGACCGGGCCGGTGTAGTATTCGAGGCCACGGACGACGGAACCATCTATTCTTATACGGTGAGGCCCGTAGCCTGCCGCATCCACGAGAGCTGCTATCTCGTTTAGCTCATTGATCCCAACGACAGACATTCCGTTCTCTTCGGCTGCAGCAATCATGTCGCGGCAAAGCTGCCTGTTGGAATAGTAGTTCGTACTACCTGGAAATGGCCCTGCTTCTAGCTCGGCAGGTGAAGCTTCATTCTTGGCAATTAGCACTCCGGCGTTTCCACTCTGAAGCATCAAGGCGCGGAGCTTATCTATCTGCTCTGCGCTTAAGCCCGCGCCTTTGGTGAAGTCGCCTTCGCCTTCCTTACCGCCATCCCAACGACCCACTCCTAGGAGCTTGTCGATCTCCTCTCGTGGAAACTTGTCAGCCTTGTCGATCGCCCGCAGCACCTGCAACCTTCGCCCGGCATTCTCATCACCCCCGAGCCCGATCGCCTCCAGCACGCCGTCGAGCACCTTGCGGTTGTTGACGCGGATGACGTAGTCGCCGCGCTTGATGCCCAGCGCCTCCATCACGTCCGCCATCATCATCGCCATCTCGGCATCCGCGGCCACGCTCGGTGCACCCACCGTGTCAGCATCGAACTGCATGAACTGGCGGAAGCGGCCGGGGCCGGGCTTTTCGTTGCGGAACACCCAGCCGGAGCGATAGCTGCGGTAGGGTTTAGGCAGGCGCTCGTAATTCTCGGCGACGAAACGCGCCGTCGGCGCGGTCAGGTCGTAGCGCAGCGACAGCCACTGGTCGTCGTCGTCCTGGAACGAGAACACGCCTTCGTTCGGCCGGTCCTGGTCGGGCAGGAACTTGCCCAGCGCGTCGGTGTATTCGATCAGCGGCTGCTCGACCGGCTCGAAGCCATAGAGTTCGTAGACGCCACGGATCGTCGCCATCATCTTCTCGACGGCACGGATGTCGTCGGCGCTGCGGTCGGCAAAGCCGCGCGGCAGCCGCGCTTTTGTCTTTTCCGATTTGTCGGCCATGGGATGAGTCTTTGCTAAGTAAAAACTGACTTGTTGCGAGCGCGCGTTTCCTAACCGATGCGGCTTGGTGCGGCAAGGGTTGGCAACTCTTCTGGTTCATCCACTGCCGGGGCGGCCAAGCAACTGGGGACATTGAAGCCAATTGCTATGGTTAGTAATTTCGAAACGCTTAAGGCATTCCGAAACAAACCACGCCGAAAAAGGAAACAATTCGGCCATCAGCGCGGCATCGTGCAGACACAATCAGGGCCGATAAGTGCGCCGAAACAAAGGGTTCGGGCAATGACCACGGCACAAGGAACAGACATCGACAGCTCTGCCCGCGCGCTGCCCCCGGGTCCGTTCGAGGCCGCAGTTGAAGAACGCCGAGGCCCGACCATGCGCGATGCGCTGATGACCGGCCTGCTGGTGATCTATCCAGCCCTTGCCACGGTGGCGGCGATCGTCGCCGGGCTCTTTCTCGCGGGCGCCGGCGGCGTTTGAGCGCCAACCTTCTGCTTCTCGCTTATTTCGGCCGCTTGAACGCCTTGCGCTCCTTCTCCACCTGCGCCCGGCAGGCGCAGCCCTCGAGATGGTCGTTGACCAGCCCCATCGCCTGCATGAAGGCGTAGACGGTGGTCGGGCCGACAAAGCTCCAGCCGCGCTTCTTCAACTCCTTCGAAATGCGCACCGAGACCGCCGTGGTCGGATTGGCGCGCAGATGGGCGAGGTCGACGATTGCGGGCCGCTCGTCGGGGCCTGGTTCGAACTTCCAGAACCAGGCGGCGAGCGAGCCAAATTCATCGACCATTTCGCGGGCGCGTTTGGCGTTGTTGATGGTCGAGACGATCTTGCCGCGGTGGCGGACGATGCCGGCATCGCCGAGCAGGCGCTCGACATCCTGGTCGGTGAAGGCGGCGATCTTGTCGAACTCGAAGTTTGCAAAGCCGGCGCGGAAATTCTCGCGCTTGCGCAATATGGTCAGCCAGGACAGGCCCGACTGAAAACCTTCGAGGCAGATCTTTTCGAACAGCCTGCGGTCATCGGTGACCGGCCGGCCCCATTCATGGTCGTGGTAGTGCAGATAATCCGGCAGATTGCCGTGCCAGAAACAGCGCTTCACACCGTCGGGACCGGCGAGCAGGCCTGTGTTTTCATTTTCCATCGCTAGAAATCCATTCGTTAATGGGCTTTACGCCGCTTTTACCCCGGCTTTACCAGATTCCTGAACCGGCCGGTAACCACACCAAAAGCTTTACTGACACTTCGGCATTTTACGCATTCCGATTCATGTTTCGGTTGCCGCTTCGCGCCAATGCTCGCGCCATCGGGGGCTTTCCCCTCGCGTGTTCGACGATCAAGGTGCGTTCCGATGAAGTCAGTGTTCCTTTCCCTGTTTGGTGCCGCGGCCATGCTTGCCGCCGGCGTCACCGCCTCCAGCGCCAATGACCGCTATGCCGACAGGCCGCCGGTGATGGTCAGCCCCGACCTTTCAGCGCCCTGGGTGCTGCAACTCGGCCGCGCCCCGGGCATCGTCCGGCAAAGCCGGCAAGAGGTACAGCAGCCGCAGCGGCGCTATCAGCGGCAGGCGCAACCAGACCAGCAGCGCACGGCGGCAGTGCGGGCGCCGGCCAGACGCATGGTCGCGCGGCCGCAGATCAACCCGGTCTACCTGCCGCAGGAAGTCGCCTATGACGGCGGGCAGAAACCGGGCACGATCGTCATCGATACGACGCAGAATTTCCTCTATCTGGTCGAGAAGAACGGCAAGGCGCGGCGCTATGGCGTCGGCACCGGCAAGCCGGGCTTCGAATGGTCGGGCACCCACAAGATCACCAACAAGCGGGTATGGCCGGACTGGCGCCCGCCGGCAGTGATGATCAAGCGCGAGGCCGCCAAGGGCCGCTATTTGCCGACCTATCTCGCCGGCGGCATGGAAAATCCGCTCGGCGCGCGGGCGCTCTATCTCGGCTCGACGGAATACCGCATCCACGGCACCAACCAGCCCTGGACGATCGGCGGCGCGGTGTCGTCGGGCTGCATCCGCATGCGCAACGAGGACGTGGTCGACCTCTATGAGCGGGTCAATGTTGGCACGACGGTTGTGGTGATGTAATCTCCGGTTGATTTTACTGGTGATTCTGTCCAGAAGGTTTCTGGAATAGGGATAACGGGGGACGGGCCGTGTGGGGATACGGTCAGTCACGAAAGGGCAGCACGGGAAACCGCGCTGCCCTTTTCGTTAGATTCCCTTGTTTATGCATGTCCAGGCAAGGCCGCGCCGGCAGGTCGCACGCGCGGCAGAGCGGTTCGCTTTTCCCGCTGCCTTTTGTCCGCTCTTTTGCTATGTCGGCGGCAACGCTTCCAGACAAAGGCCAGACATTCATGTCCCTGCCCGACGACAGCCGCTATCTCCGGGGCGGCCCGGTTGCCCAACGCATCATCGCCGCCGTGCGCGAGGACGCGGCGATCGCGACCGCCGAAGGTTTTCCGCCCAAACTTGTGTCGATCACCGTCGGCGACACTGCCGCGGTGGAAGTCTATGTCCGCAACCAGCGCGCCAAGGCGGCGCTGGCCGGCATCGAATTCGAGGAGCGGCGCTTTCCCGCCGACATCACCGCCGGCGAACTGGAGGCGGCGATCCATGGGCTGAACGCCGATCCGCGCGTCACCGGCATCATCATCCAGCGGCCGGTGCCGGCGCATATCCCGATCAAGACGTTGCAGGCGGCGGTGCATCCGCTGAAAGACGTCGAGGGCATGCATCCGGCCTCGATCGGCAACATCGTCTACAACCAGCTCGATCTTGCCCCCTGCACGGCGGCCGCTTCGGTGGAGCTGCTGAAGGAGACCGGCCTCGATCTCAAGGGGCTCGAAGTCGTCATCGTCGGCCATTCGGAGATCGTCGGCAAGCCGATCGCCTTCCTGCTGATGAGCGAGGGCGCGACCGTAACCGTCTGCCATCACATGACGCGCTCGGTGGCCGCGCATGCGCGGCGTGCCGATGCGCTGTTCGTCGCCGTCGGCCGGCCGCGATTGATCAAGGCGGACATGGTCAAGCCGGGCGCGGCCGTCATCGATATCGGCATCAATTCGGAAATCGGGCCGGACGGCGAAAGCCGCATCGTCGGCGATGTCGATACCGACAGCGTCAAGGAAGTGGCCTCCTGGATCACGCCGGTGCCGGGCGGCGTCGGCCCGCTCACGGTGGCGATCCTGCTGCGCAACACGATGGTGGCGCTCAGCCGCCAGCGCGCGCTCTATCAGGCGACCTACGGCGTGGTGGACAAGCTCGCGGCGGAATAGGCACGTTGCGAGGTGACAGACCTCACTCGGCTGCCATGGCCGCGCTGTCGTTGGCGATGCCTTCCGGCCTAGGCCCGCCATAGGCCCAGTCGAGCAGTTTTATCGTGTGCACTACCGGAAGCTTCGCGGCCGAGGCGATCTGGGTGATGCAGCCGATATTGCCGCTGGCGACGATTTCCGCGCCCGTCGCCTCGATGTTTTTCACCTTGCGGTCGCGCAGCTTTGCCGAGATCTCGGATTGCAGGATGTTGTAGGTGCCGGCCGAGCCGCAGCACAGATGCCCCTCGCGCGGCTCGCGCACGACAAAGCCGGCCTTGGCCAGCAGTTCCTTCGGCTGGCGGGTGATCTTCTGGCCGTGCTGCATCGAGCAGGCCGAGTGATAGGCGACGACGGTGCCGGGCTTGCGCACCGGTTCCGGCAGATCGAGGCTTGCCAGATACTCGGTGATGTCCTTGGCCAGCGCCGAGACGCGCGCCGCCTTGTCGGCATAGGCCGGGTCGAGGCGCAGCATGAAGCCGTAATCCTTGATGGTGGTGCCGCAGCCCGACGCGGTGATGACAATGGCGTCCAGCCCGCCCTGCTCGATGGCGCGCGTCCAGGCGTCGACATTTTGTCTCGCCGAGGCAAGGGCGGCTTCCTCCCGCCCCATGTGATGGACCAGCGCCCCGCAGCAGGCCTCGCCTTGGGGCACGACCACCTCGACGCCCAGCCGCGTCAGCAGCGCAATCGTCGTGTCGTTGATGGCCGGATCAAGCACGGATTGCGCGCAGCCGGTGAGGATCGCGACACGGCCTCTTTTTGTCCCCTGCCCGGCATGGATGCCTGGAGAAGCCATCGGCGAGGCGGCCGGAATCGAAGCCGGCGCAAGCCTGAGCATAGCGCCCAGCGGCTTCAGCGCCGGGATTTTCTCGAACAGGCCGATGAATGGCTTGCCCAGCTTGGCCAGTTTCAGCGCGGCGCGGAAGCGCGAGGGATAAGGCAGCACGAAGGCCAGCACGGCGCGCGCCAGCCGATCGGGCAGCGGGCGCTTGTAGGTCTGCTGGATATGGGCGCGGGCATGGTCAACGAGATGCATGTAGTTGACGCCCGATGGGCAGGTGGTCATGCAGGCGAGGCAGGACAGGCAGCGGTCGATATGGGTGACGATCTCCTTGTCGGCCGGCCGGCCGTTCTCCAGCATGTCCTTGATCAGGTAGATCCGTCCACGCGGCGAATCCAGTTCGTTGCCGAGCGTCACATAGGTCGGGCAAGTGGCGGTGCAGAAGCCGCAATGCACGCATTTGCGCAGGATCTTCTCCGATTCCGCGACATGCGGATCGGCGAGCTGGGCAGCTGAGAAATTGGTCTGCACTCGAAAGTCTTCCTATAATCCCAGAAACCAGCTTTCCGGATTCTTGACCGGCTCGCCGCGCTGCAATGCCTGCAAGCCGAGAATGCAGCGGGCGATGAACCACACGGCGACGGCGAACATCAGCACGATGCCGACCACCGCCATCATCAGAACTACCGAGATCAGCGCATAGAGCAGGCCGATCCAAAAGGTGCGGATCAGGAAGGTGTAGTGGCTCTCGACGAAGCCGCCTGATTTGCCGCGGTTGATATAGGCCAGCACGATGCCGACAATGCCGGTGATGCCGATGACTAGGCTGGCGAGGTAGAGGATGTAGATGACCAGCGCATTGGTCGGGCCTGGCTCCAGCCAGCGGTCGGTCTGGCGCGGTGTAGGCTTGTCGCCCTGGCCGGAATTGATGTCGCTCATGATGATCCTCCCTCGGTTAAAGGACCAAGAGTAGCAGAGCCGGCACCCGGCGCCATACGGCCGGGGTTGAGGATCGCCTTCGGGTCGAACTCCTGCTTCAGCCTTGCAGCCAGAGCCGCCAGATGCGGCGCCTGGGGTTCGAACACCGGCACGGCGGCACGATGCGAAGGAGCGGCACGCACCAGCGTCGCGTGGCCGCCGCCGTGTTTCCCGATCAGCCCGCGCAGCAGGCCAGCCTCAGGGTCGCCATGCTCCATGCGCAGCCAGACCAGCCCGCCCTGCCAGTCATAGAAGGCATCGACCGCCGCCTGCATGCGCAGCGCCAGCACCATCTGGTGGCCTTGTGACGGCGCCATGGAGACGCGCCACACCGGTTTTTCCGAACCATCGGCAAATGGGGCGCAATCCCTGACATCACGCCAGATGGAATGCGAGGCTTCGCCCGCAATCTCTTCCAGCTGGCCGGCATTGCGGAGCAGATCTTTCAGCGCGGCGACGCGGTAGGCAACCGACGGGCCAAAGCCTTCGACGCGCAGCAGCGTCGCCGCATCGCTACCGAGACGGCCGCCGGCAACCCGCGCCGCGACGCGTTCGGGAAGGTGTGCGGCGCTGGACACTTCGGCGCTGGAACCAAGCGCCAGCGCCATCGCGGCGGCTGCATGGTCGTCGAGCAAGCCGCGAATGGCGAGCGTGACTTCGGTCTCGGCCGCCGGCAGCACCTTGAAGGTGACGTCGGTGAACACGGCCAGCGTGCCCCAGCTGCTGGCCATCAGCTTGGACAGGTCGTAGCCGGTGACGTTCTTGACGACGCGGCCGCCGGATTTGAAGGCTTCGCCACGGCCGGCAACCGCCGAGATGCCGAGGATGTGGTCACGCGCGGCGCCCGCCTTCAGCCGGCGCGGACCGGAGAGGTTCGCGGCCAGCACGCCGCCGATGGTGCCTTTCCCCTTGATACCGCCGAGCAGTGGGCCATAGTCCATCGGTTCGAACGCAAGCTGCTGGCCGTTTTCGGCAAGCAGGCTTTCGATCCCGGCCAGCGGCGTGCCAGCCTTGGCCGACAGCACCAGCTCGGCCGGCTCGTAGAGCGTGACGCCGGAGAGCTTCGACAGATCAAGCGTATGCTCGCTCTGCTGCGGACGGCCGATGCCGCGCTTGGAACCATGGCCGAGGATTTCGAGCGGGGATTCTTCCGCCGCCGCCCACTGGACGGTGGAGAGGACTTCGGCTGCGGTGGATGGGGTGAAGGTTGTCATGGCGATCTCTGGTTCCTCGCCCCGGCGAAGCGGGGGAGAGCAGATCGGCCGAGTTCCTTCGCGCCCCCCTCTGTCCTGCCGGACATCTCCCCCACAAGGGGGGAGATTGGCAGCTTCGCCGCTTCGCGCCCTTCTGCCTTGATGGAGATTGGCGAAAGCCGACGTGACGTCCAATCTCCCCCCTCGTGGGGGAGATGTCCGGCAGGACAGAGGGGGGCGCGAAGGAACGCAACCGCAGTGAGGTGAGACGCCATCACCTCAAAACCTCGGAATATCCGGAAACGCCACCTGCCCCCGATGCACATGCATCCGCCCCAGTTCGGCGCATCGCCTCAACTGTGGAAACACCTTGCCGGGATTCAAAAGATGGTTGGGATCGAAGGCGCATTTGACCCGCATCTGCTGGTCGAGGTCGATCTGGTTGAACATTTCCGGCATCAGGTCGCGCTTTTCGACGCCCACGCCGTGCTCACCGGTCAAGACGCCGCCGACCTTGACGCAAAGCCGCAAGATGTCGGCGCCGAAGCTCTCGGCCTTGTCGAGCTCGCCCGGCACGTTGGCGTCGTAGAGGATCAGCGGATGCAGATTGCCGTCGCCGGCATGGAAGACATTGGCGACGCCGAGCCCGTATTCTTCCGAGAGTTCGCGCATGCCGGCGAGCACCCTCGGCAGTTCCTTGCGCGGGATGGTGCCGTCCATGCAGTAATAGTCGGGCGAGATGCGGCCGACCGCCGGGAAGGCCGCCTTGCGGCCGGCCCAGAAGCTCAGCCGCTCCTGCTCCGACTGCGAGATGCGGCAGGTGGTCGAGCCGTTCCGGTAGGCGATGGCTTCGACAAGGCCGATCAGATGATCGACCTCGACGCCCGGACCGTCGAGCTCGACGATCAGCAGCGCCTCGACATCCAGGGGATAGCCGGCATGGACGAAATCCTCCGCCGCGTGGATCGCCGGGCGGTCCATCATTTCCATGCCGCCGGGGATGATGCCGGCGCCGATGATGTCGGCGACGCATTGGCCGCCCTGTTCGCTGGTCGGGAAGCCGATCAGCAGCGCGCGCGCCGTCTCCGGCTTCTTCAGGATGCGCACGGTGACCTCAGTGACGACGCCGAGCAGGCCTTCGGAACCGGTCATCACGCCGAGCAGGTCGTAGCCCTCGCAGTCGAGATGGCTGCCGCCAAGGCGCACCACTTCGCCATTCATCAGCACCATCTCGATGCCGAGAACATTGTTGGCGGTGAGGCCGTATTTCAGGCAGTGCACGCCACCGGAATTTTCCGCGACATTGCCGCCGATCGAGCAGGCGATCTGGGAGGATGGATCGGGGGCGTAGTAGAAGCCCTCCTGCTCGACGGCGGTGGTGATGCCGAGATTGGTGACGCCGGGCTGGGCGACGATGATGCGATTGGGAAAATCGATCTCGAGGATACGATTGAACCGGCTCATGACCAGAAGCACCGCGTCCTCGAGCGGCAGCGCGCCACCGGACAAGGACGTGCCGGAACCGCGCGGCACGACACGGATATTGCGGTCATTGCAATATTTCAGCACGCGCGAGACCTGCGCCACCGTTTCCGGCAGCACCACGACCAGCGGCAATTGCCGATAGGCGGTGAGCCCGTCGCTCTCGAAGGCGCGCATTGAATTGGCGGCATCGACGACGCCCTCGCCCGGCACGATGATGCGCATGTCGGCGACGATCTCGTCGCGCCGGCGCATTGTGGCATCGTCTGGCTTCGGCATGGCAAGGCCGGACATCAGCAGCCTCCTTCGCTCGACTGGTAAAAATGTTTTACCAGCGACAAGCGTCTGTTGCAAATCCTGGTTTGGACGAAAAGCGGGAACCAGTGCAGGGACAGCTTCCGCAGCGGCAATCTGCCGCTGCCGCGGTTTCTCCCCCCCTTGAGGGGGAGATGGCCGCGAAGCGGTCAGAGGGGGTCGTCTCGCGTAGATCGCCGGCGCCATCCTCTGTCGTGAACGAGATTGGTGCCCCACGCGAGGCGACCCCCTCTGTCGCCTTCGGCGACATCTCCCCCTCAAGGGGGGAGACTCACTCGCCGGGCTGCTTGGCCGGCTCGGAGTGCATCCGACGCACGCGGCGCACGCCCCACCAGACGAGCAGGATGGCCAGCGGCACCGAGGCGGCGGTGACGACTTCCGGCGCGATGGCATGGCCGAAGATCGAGGCGCCCTTGGCGAGGTAGCTGATGAGGCCGACGACATAGTAGGAGACAGCGGCGACGGACAGGCCTTCCACCGTCTGCTGCAAACGAAGCTGCAAGCGGGCGCGGTTGTTCATCGACGCCAGCAGATCGCGGTTCTGCTTCTCGACCTCGACATCGACCCAGGTGCGCAGCAGCGTGGTGGCGCGGGTGAGCTTGCGCGACAGATTGGCCTGCCGCTCCTCGACCGAGCGACAGGTGCGCATGGCGGGCGCGACGCGCCGTTGCAGGAAGCCGCCCCAGGTGTCGTAGCCGGGCACCGCCTCTTCCTCCAGCGCTTCCAGCCGCTCGACGACGATGCCGTCATAGGCGCGGCTAGCGCCAAAGCGGTAAAGGCTGGAGGCGGCGTCGGCCTCGAGTTCCGCGGCAAGCTCGGTCAGGTCGGCAAGCAGCGTCTGGCTGTCACGGGTCTCGGCCACCTTCATTTCAAGTGTCGTCTGCGCCAGCCTGTCTTCGATACGGCGGGCGCGGCCCGACAGCGTCAGCGCCAAGGGCAGGCCGAGCATGGCCAGCGTGCGGTAGGTTTCGATGTCGATCAGCCGCTGAGAGAGCGCCCCGGTGCGCGCCGGCGTCAGGCCGCGATCGAGCACCAGCATGCGGGTCAGGCCATCGCCATCCTGACGAAAGTCGGTGACGATGGCGGCGTTGCCGCGCTCGACCAGCGAATAACACAGGCTGGTCGGATCGAAGCCGGCGATCAGCCTCTCGCTGCCTTGAGTCCATTTGCGGATTTCGAGCCTGATGCCTGAAATGACGGTTCCGGGCGGCGAAAATCCATTGCCGAAAGGAGAATCCTCCTGCGCCCTGCCGCTTTCGGAAAGCGGCCCTTCCCACAGATAGGTCGAGAATTCCGTGTGCCGCTCCCAGCGCAGCGAGCCCTGGCCCCATTTCATGGCGTGGTGGCGGGCATGACGGTCTGGGGCGGCGATGCCGAGGCGGCGCGACAGTTCGGACAGCACAGCCATGTCGACGCCGGACCCGCCTTCGGTCATGAAGGAAAGCTGGATCAGAACGCGCGGCTTCTCGACCAGCGGATGCGGCCGGGCATGGACCTCGCCAAGCGCGCCGGGCCTTCCCTCATATGCCGGGAAGCCCATGACGCTGCCCTTGGCGCGCGGCTGGAATTCGAGATTGGACGGATCGTCCGACACGGCTGGTCCCCCTCTTTTTGACCCTGCGTGCAATGGCGTCCTCTAGAGACAATCGTCCAGGGACGCAAACAACAAAGTTTAGCCGAGGGCGATGCTGCGCCATGGCGTCGAAACGACCTGATCGGGCGAATTGGATAAATAATTTGACCAGTTCTCGACACTGGCTTTATCCTGCGCGACACCGGTTCAATTCCCAGGCGCCCCTTTGAGCGACATTTTCTCCAGGATCGAGCATTCGCGCACTGCCGACGAGGTGGTGCAGCAGATCGAAAACCTGATCCTCGAAGGCGTGCTGCGCACCGGGGACAGGCTGCCCGGCGAGCGCGAGCTGGCGCGCCAGTTCGAAGTGTCGCGGCCGATCCTGCGCGACGCGCTCAAAATGCTCGAAGGCCGCGGGCTCTTGACGACACGGCCCGGCGGCGGCACCCATGTCGCCGATGTCATCGGCCAGTTGTTCACCAAGCCGGTGACGGACCTGATCTCCATGCACCGCAAGGCGGTGACCGACTATCTGGAATACCGCCGCGAGATCGAGGCCATAGCGGCCGAATACGCGGCGCGGCGCGCCACCAAGGACGATCTGGCCCTGCTCGACCGCATCATGGCGCGCATGGACGAGGCGCACCGGACCGGCGACTTCGATGACGAGGCGGAAATCGATGTCGAGTTCCATCACGCGATCTGCGAATGCGCGCACAACATCATTCTCTTGCACACGTTGCGCGCCTGCTACCGGCTGCTGTCCGAAGGCGTGTTCCAGAACCGGCTTCTGGTGTTCAGCGTGCCGGGCGCGCGCGAGGCGCTGCTGGCACAGCACCGGGCGATCCATGCCGCGGTGAAGGCCGGCGACCCGGCCGCGGCCAGGCAGGCGGCGATGGACCACATCAACTATGTCGAACGGTCCATGGCCGAAGCCGAGCGCAGCGGCGACTGGCAGCGCGTGTCGAGGCTGAGGCTCAAGCAACGCTCCGATGCCGGCGACAACGAACCGGCACGTAGACATTCCTAGGGACAAGTCGAGACCATCATGAGCACCATACTCACCATCGCCGATCTCAAGGATCTCGCACGCCGCCGGGTGCCGAAGATGTTCTTCGACTATGCCGATTCAGGCGCCTGGACAGAAAGCACCTATCGCGCCAACGAAGAGGATTTCGGCAAGATCAAATTCCGCCAGCGCGTGCTGGTCGACATGAGCAACCGCTCGCTGGAATCGACCATGATCGGCGAAAAGGTGGCGATGCCGGTGGCGCTGGCGCCGACCGGGATGACAGGCATGCAGCATGCCGATGGCGAGATGCTGGCGGCGCAGGCGGCGGAAGAATTCGGCGTGCCGTTCACGCTGTCGACGATGAGCATCTGTTCGATCGAGGACGTCGCCTCGGTGACCAGGAAGCCGTTCTGGTTCCAGCTCTATGTGCTGCGCGACAAGGATTTCGTGCTGAGCCTGATCGACCGGGCGAAGGCGGCGAAATGCTCGGCGCTGGTGCTGACGCTCGACCTGCAGATCCTCGGACAGCGCCACAAGGATGTCCGCAACGGGCTCTCGGCGCCACCCAGGATGACGCTCGCGAACGTCATCGACATGGCCATCCGGCCGCGCTGGTGCCTGGGCATGGCCGGCACGCCGCGCCGTACCTTCCGCAACATCGTCGGCCATGCCAAGGGCGTCGGCGACGTAGCCTCGCTGGCGTCGTGGACGACCGAGCAATTCGATCAGCATCTGTCATGGAAGGATGTCACCTGGATCAAGGAGCGCTGGGGCGGCAAGCTGATCCTGAAAGGCATTCTCGACAAGGAGGACGCGCTGATGGCGGCCAAGACCGGCGCCGACGCGATCATCGTTTCCAACCATGGCGGACGCCAGCTCGACGGTGCGTCGTCGTCGATCATGGCGCTGGAAGAGATCGCCGATGCGGTCGGCGACAGCATCGAAGTGCATATGGATGGCGGCATCCGCTCGGGCCAGGACGTGCTGAAGGCGCTGTGCCTTGGCGCCAAGGGCACCTATATCGGCCGTCCCTTCCTTTACGGGCTGGGCGCGCTCGGTAAGGAAGGTGTTACCAAGGCGCTGGAAATCATCCGCAAGGAGATGGACATCACACTGGCTCTGTGCGGAAAGCGCCTGGCGACGGACATGGGCAAGGACCAGCTTCGGCGCTAAAGTATCCGTTTTGATCAAGGTGTTTTTGGTGTCCATTTTCGCTGCGCCTTGAGGAGAGCGTTTGCGAGGATGATGAGCTTTCGCATCAATGCGGTTATGGCGACCTTTGGGGGTTTTCCAGTCGCCTTC
>NZ_NWQG01000021.1:0-35954 GCF_002529485.1 Mesorhizobium sanjuanii | reverse complement strand
CACCGGGACTGGCCGGCTGATAGGTGGGTGCCGGCGCGTCCCCCTGGGCGGTCGCGCCGGTCGTCGCCTGATCCTGGGAACCGGCCAGGCTCATTTGCCTGGTCTTGCGCTGCTGATCGTCCAGGATTGCCGATTCCGAAACCTCGCCGCGCAACTCGGTCTCCTGGGCGTAAGGCAGCGCCGGCCGCAGCAAGGCAAAGACGCTGGTCGCCAGCAACAAGGCGCAGACCGCCTTGCCCTTGCGTCCTCTTTTCTTTTCGGGCTGGGCCTTGGACATTGCCACCACTGCTTGCGCTGCGCCTGCGCGCCATACTTACCGAACCGTAAATGGGGATGGTTAACGGAGGGTTGAGGTGGCGGCCGATTAACTCGGTCGCCCGCCTATGATCCAAGGGATTTCATGGAGTGCGCTACACGCATGAGGCGGCAATTCCGTTGGACAGGCGCGCGGCAAAGCGCTAATCGCATCAGCCATGCATGCGGGATCCCCAGAGAAGAAGCCGCTCGACAGGCAAGCTTCAATCGCTTCGGCGCTCAGAACGGTGGCAACCGAGCAGGCTGGTATCGCAGCACTGGCGTCCGCGCTCGAAAACGGGCTTGCCGAACCGTTCGCGCGCGCCGTCGACATGGTGTCGCGGATCGAAGGCCGCGTCATCGTCACCGGCGTCGGCAAGAGTGGCCATATCGGCTCCAAGATCGCCGCGACGCTCGCTTCGACAGGCACGCCCGCCTTCTTCGTCCACCCTGCCGAAGCCAATCATGGCGATCTCGGCATGATCGCCAGGGATGACGCCATCATCGCCATGTCATGGTCGGGCGAGAGCAGGGAACTCATGGGCATCGTCGCCTATTCCAGGCGTTTCTCGATCCCGCTGATCGCGGTCACTTCCGGGGAGACATCGGCGCTGGCGCGCGAGGCGGATGTGGTGCTTCTGCTGCCGCGCGCGCCGGAAGCCTGCCCGCACGGCTTGGCGCCGACGACCTCGACGCTGCTGCAACTGGTGATCGGCGATGCGCTGGCCATCGCGCTGCTCGAAGCGCGCGGTTTCACGCCTGATCATTTCCGCACCTTCCACCCCGGTGGACAACTCGGCGCCAATCTGACCCTGGTCTCCGAGATCATGCGGGTCGGCGACCAGATTCCGCTGGCCGCACTCGGCACCAAGATGCCGGAAGCCGTCATGACGCTGTCGCAGAAGAAGGTCGGCTGCGTCTTGATCGTCGACACGAATGGCGAACTGGCCGGGATCATCACCGACGGCGATGTAGCGCGCAACCTGCACCGCAATCTGGCTGACGTCATCGTGGATGAGGTCATGACCCGCACGCCCAAGACGATCGATCCGCAGACCCTTGCCGGTACCGCGATCGCGCTTCTCAACGAATTCAATATCGGCGCGCTGGTGGTGACCAAAAACAACATGCCGTTGGGCGTGGTTCACTTCCATGATCTGCTGCGCATCGGCGCGGCATAGGTCTTTTCAGCTCAAAACAGCCTCGACGGTCAGCTCCAGATCCGTATCGGCCGCTCCCGTCACGCGCACCTGCGTGCCGGCCGGCAGATCCGGGCCGGAAACGCGCCACAGCGTGTCGCCCAGCCGGATGCGGCCACGGCCGTTCTTGATCGGCTCGGCCAGCGTCGCCATCCTGCCGACCATCTGCGCGCCGCGACGGTTGAGCAGCGGCTGGTCGACGTCGCCATGACGGCCGCCGACCAGCTTCTTGCCGACGAAGGCCGAGACCAGCGACAGCGCCAAGAAGGCCAGCACCTGGACCTGCCAGGTCCAGAAAGCCGTGTCCCAGACAAGCAGTGACACCGCGCCGATGATCAGGGCGGCGATGCCGATCCACAGCATGAACACGCCTGGCGCGACGACTTCCATCACCAGGAGGACGAAGCCGAGAACCATCCAGTTCCACGGGCCGAGTTCGGAAACGATGCGTTCCAACATGGGAGTGGCCTCAGTTTTCGCCCGGGCGAACTACCGGCGGACGCGCGGTCTGCCGTGCGGCGCCGGCAGTGCCTTCGCTCCTGAAGACTTCCCTGGCGATCTCGCCGATGCCGCCGAGCGTGCCGATCAGTGATGAAGCCTCCATCGGCATCAGCACGACCTTGCTGTTCGTCGCGGAGCCGATCCTGGTCAGGGCTTCGGTGTATTTCAGCGCGACGAAGTAGTTGAGCGCCTGCACGTCGCCCTTGGCGATCGCCTCTGACACCACCTGTGTGGCGCGCGCCTCGGCCTCAGCGGAGCGTTCGCGTGCCTCGGCGTCGCGGAAGGCGGCTTCCTTGCGCCCTTCCGCCTCGAGGATCTGCGATTGCTTGAGGCCTTCGGCATCGAGGATCTGCGCGCGCTTGTTGCGCTCGGCCATCATCTGGCGGCCCATCGATTCGATGAGGTTGGCCGGCGGATTGATGTCCTTGATCTCGACGCGGGTGATCTTGATGCCCCAGGGATGCGCGGCCTCATCGACGACGCGCAGCAGGCGCTCGTTGATGGCGTCGCGGTTTGACAGCAATTCGTCGAGATCCATCGAGCCCATGACGGTGCGGATGTTGGTCATCGTCAGGTTGAGGATGGCGTTCTCGAGGCCGGCGACCTGGTAGGCGGCCTGCGCGGCGTTGAGCACCTGATAGAAGGCGACACCGTCGACCGCGACGATGGCGTTGTCGCGTGTGATGATCTCCTGGGTGGGAACGTCGAGCACCTGCTCCATCATGTTCATCTTGGCGCCAACGCGCTCGAAGATGGGGTTGATGATGTTAAGACCCGGCGTCAAAGACTTGGTGTAGCGGCCGAAGCGCTCCACCGTATAGTTATAGCCCTGAGGTACCGTCTTGATGCCCTTGAAAAGAAGGATAATGACAAGAAAGACAAGAACAACGATGGCAATGTCGAAACCGCTGAAGCCCATTTCATTTCTCCCTCAAAAGCCGACGACCTCACGGAATCACTTAAGTGTGTTTCCGCGGCGTTACAATCAGGTGATCACGAATATTGGCTAGCGAAGGCTTTTGCGCACCGGTTTGAGCCATACCGTCGGGGACGTTCAGACCCAGCCCGACAGTTCGCGCCGCACCATCGCCTCGATCACCGCCATCCCCTCAGCACTGTCGTTGAGACAAGGTATGTGCGCGAATTTTCCGCCGCCGGCGTGATGGAAGGTTTCGGCTGCCTCGCGGCCGATCTCGTCCAGCGTCTCGATGCAATCGACGGAAAAGCCGGGGTTGACGATGGCGATCGATTTCACACCTTCCGTGGCCAATTTCTCGACTGTCTTGTCGGTGTAGGGCTGCAGCCATTCCTGGGCGCCGAAGCGCGACTGAAAGGTGATCATCAGCTTCTTCTCGCTCCAGCCGAGCCGCTCGCGCAACAGCCGCGTCGTCTTCTGGCAATGGCAATGATAGGGGTCGCCCTTCTCGAAATAAGGCTTCGGGATGCCGTGATAGGAGGTGATGACAACCTCCGGCTCGAAGTCGAGCGTGGCCAGATGCCGTTCGATGGATCGCGCCAGCGCCTCGATATAGGCCGGTTCGTCATAGTAGGGCGGCACGGTGCGAATGGCGGGGGCGGCGCGCATCTTCATCAGCGCGCGAAACAGTTGGTCGTTGGCGGTAGCGGTCGTGGTCGCCGAATATTGCGGATAGAGCGGGAAGGAGATGATGCGGTCGCAGCCCCGCTCGACCAGGCTTCTGGCGACGCTCGCGGTCGACGGATTGCCATAGCGCATCGCCCAGTCGACAACGACATTGGGCAGGTCGGCCAATGCCAGGCCCAACTTCTCCCCCTGGGCGCGGGTGTAGGTGCGCAGGGGCGACTCGTTCTTCTCGCGGTTCCAGATACGGGCATAGTTGGCCCCCGACTTCTTCGGCCGGGTGGTCAGCACCAGCCCGTAGAGGATCGGATACCAGATCGCCCTGTTGAGCTCGATGACGCGCGGATCGGACAGGAACTCCCGGAGGTAGCGCCACATCGGCTTGAAATCGGTGCCGTCGGGCGTGCCAAGATTGACCAGCATGACGCCGATCTTGCCGGTTCTTACCGGGGGATGTCCGGCCGGCAATGGGCCGATGGCCTTCGCGGCCTTGGCGTCGATGGGGGTGGAAAGCGTCATGATGGTTCTCCAGGAGACGCGAACCTAAGCCTCTTGCGCGCGCTTTCAATGCAGCCTCTGGCCGCACCTCAAGACGGATCACGCCGCGTCGGCGATAGCTATAAGCCGAAAACAGACGACCCGCCCGGTTTTCCGGACGGGTCTGTGGTTGGAGTGGCCAAAGCGCGGTTAATTCGCGGGGATGGTCAGCGTCGCGCCGACGGGGAGCCGTCGCGGTTCGTAGCCTTCGTTGGCGGCTGAAATGATCTTCCACTTGGTGCCGTCGCCATAGGCCTTGACCGCCAGATCCCAATAGGTATCGCCGGCAACGATCACATGGCTGCTTTCGGCCGGCGCCGTCTCGGCCGGCTTTGCCGGTTCGGCCGGTGCTGGGGCCGTCTCGGCAGGCGCTGGTGTTGCCGGCGCAGGTTCCGCTGGCGCGGGCTCGGTTGGTTTTGCCGGTTCGGTGGGCGCCGGAGCTGTTTCAGCCGGAGCCGGCGTGGTCTCAGCCGGCACGCTTGGCGGCGTCGTGGCGATGTCGCCAGAACCGGCCGGCAATGCAGGCATCGCCGGTTCAGCGGGTGCTGCCGGCTCCGCCGGTTTTGCCGGCGCGGCCGAAGCAGGCTCGGCCGGCTTGGCTGGTTCAGTAGCCGGCGCTGCGGGAGCAGCCGCAACGTTCGCTGCGATCTCGGTGATGCGGCCATCGAGCTTCGGCGTATAGGGCCGGTGCGTGCCAAGATAATCGGCGACCACCTGTTCGAGGCCCGGACCATAGTCGTAGGCGTTCCTGGCCTTGTCGGCGAAGATCTTGTAGCCGTCGCCGCCCTGGCGGACATAGTTGTTGGTGGCGACCAGGTAATCCTTGTCCGGATTGATCGGCGTCCAGGCGCCGCCTTCCATGACCTCGACCGACTTGACGCGACCGGCATTGGGCGCGACCGATTTGTCGAACGAATATTTCAGGCCGGCTACCTGCGGGAAGCGGCCGGCGCCGTCCTCGACCTGGCTGAGGCCGCTTTCGAGCCCGGCGACCAGATCCTTGCCGGAAATCTGGAAGGTCGCCAGCGTGTTCTGGAACGGCAGCACGGTCAGCACCTCGCCCATGGTGACGGTGCCCTGGTCGATCGAGGCGCGCAGGCCGCCGCCATTCGAGATGACGATCTCGACGCCCTGGCCCTTGACGCGGTCGAGGATGGCGTCGGAGACGAGATTGCCCATCTCGCATTCGCGGGTGCGGCAATTCTCGCGGCTGCCGTCGATCGCCTTGGTGGTCTCGGCCACCTCCTTGTTCTTCAATGCCTCGATCGGCGCGCCGAGTTCCTTGATGCGTGCAAGCACGGCAGGATCGGGGGTGATCGACTTGTCGAGATAGATCGGATCGCCACTGGCTTGCTTGACGACGCCATTGTCGTCGAACACGACTTTGAACTCGCCGAGATATTTCGAATAGGACGCCGCCTGGACGACGGGTACCTTGTAGCCGTCCGGATTGTCGACCATCGTCGGGTAGGGGCCTTCGGCCTTCGGGTCGGTGTTGGACAGCAGCGAATGGCTGTGACCGCCAACCACCACGTCGATGCCGGGGATCTTGGCGATGACATCGCGCTCGCGCCTGTAGCCGATATGGGTGACGGCGATGATCTTGTTGACGCCTTGCGCTTTCAGCTTCTCGACCTCAGCCGTGATCGACTTGACGTCGTCTTCGATGGTGATGTTCGGGCCGGGGGTGGCCAGTTCCGGCGTGTCGTTGGTGACCGCGCCGATGATGCCGATCTTCTGGCCGCCGACTTCGACGACGATCGACGGTTTGACGCGGTCGCCAAGCTTGGACTGCGCATTGGCCTTCACATTGGCGCCTAGCACCGGAAACTTGATCATGTCGAGGAACGGTGCGAGCGCGGCCTCGCCGTCGTCGAACTCGTGGTTGCCGAGTTCCATGGCGTCGAACTTCATCTGGTTGAGGAATTCGCCTTCGACCTTGCCCTTGTAGGTCGTGTAGAAGAGCGAGCCCTGGAAATTGTCGCCGGCGCTGAGCAGCAGCACGTTCTGGCCTTCGAGTTTCTTGCGTTCCTGGGCGATCGCCGTGATCAAGCGCCCGGCGCCGCCGATGCACTCGCCTTTGGTCTCTTCCTCGGCCGAGCAGGTCGATTCATATTTGTTGTTGCCTTCGATGCGGCTGTGCCAGTCGTTGATGTGCAGGATGTTCAGCGTGTAGTCGGCAAAGGATGCTCCGGCCGACAGGCCAAGCATGGACGCCGACAGGGCGGCAATGGCAGCGATCTTCTTCATTTTTTGTCTCCCGGGTGGCCTGGCCAGCAGCGTTTAACGCTCTTGTTTGACTGGGCTATAACAGCTCAGCTTTTGGCCATGTTCACATCGCGTTTCGACCGACGCAAGCGGAATCGGGATCAGCTTTGCCGGCGCAAAAAAGAACGGCGAGCTAAGCTTGCCGTCCTTTTATAGAAGCAATTAGTACGGCGCTCAGGTGCGCCGCGTCAGCACGAAATTCTGTCCGCTGCCGCTGGTGCAATTGAGCTGCGAGGTGGAGATCAGCAGGCAGTTGAAGCTGATCGGCGTCTGGCGGATCAGCGAGGTGCCATGGATCTCGACCGAAGTGCCGCTGGTCATGGTGTAGCTGCCATCGGCAAGCTTCTGGCCGGTATCGGTGGCGACGGTCTTGAAGCTGCCGCCGGCAAAGGTCGACAAGCCCGTGCCCTGCGCATCGATCCAGGAGCCTTCGACTCCCTTTGAAGAGTTTGCCGGCGGCTCGCTCGGGCCGGTGGTGGTGCAGGCCGCCAAGGCGACGGCTGTGGCCGCGGCAATGCCGGCCGAAAGCAATTTTCGCGCGATCGTCATGAAAAAACCTCTCCTCGAGCATCGGACCGAAAATCTGTTCGATTTTCGGAAAACACGATGCGTCCATCCAAAGTGCTAGAGCGTACTTTCCAAATGAACGCACGTCGCTCCAGGCCGCCTCCTTCAATCGCCCGATTTCCGGGCGATTGCAAGGCGGTGAGGTGTGCTCGTGGGACCGCTATCGAACGAGGATGTTGCGGAATTGCCACGGGTCGTTTTTGTCGAGGTCTTCCGGGAACAGGCCGGGGCGATTGTCGAGTGGCGTCCAGTCGGTATAGTAGCCCTTGACCGGTCCGAGATAGGGGGACTGCACTTCGAGGCAGCGCTTGTAATCCATCTCGTCGGCCTCGACGATGCCGGCTTCAGGATTTTCCAGCGCCCAGACCATGCCGGCCAGCACCGCCGAGGTAACCTGCATGCCGGTCGCGTTCTGGTAGGGCGCCAGCTTGCGCGCCTCTGCCAGCGACAATTGCGAGCCGTACCAATAGGCGTTCTTGTCGTGACCGTAGAGCAGCACGCCGAGTTCGTCGACGCCGTCGACCAGCTCGTTTTCGTCGAGCACATGGTGCACGGGTTGGGCCTTGCCCGCGGCGCCGAACATCTCATGCAGGGAAAGCACGGCGTCGTTGCAGGGGTGATAGGCGTAATGGCAGGTCGGGCGGTAATGCACCTTGCCCTTCTTGCCGCGCACGGTGAAAAAGTCGGCGATAGAAATCGCCTCATTGTGCGTTACCAGGAAGCCGTATTGCGGTCCGGGCGTCGGGCACCAGCTGCGAACGCGCGTGTTGGCGCCCGGCTGTTCCAGATAGATAGCGGCCTTGGAGCCATGCTTGTGCTTTTTGGCGTTCTTCGGCATCCAGGTTTCGTGCGTGCCCCAGCCGAGCTCGGCCGGCTGCAGTCCCTCGGAGATGAATCCCTCGACCGACCAGGTGTTCCAGAACACGTTCATCGGTTTCGGCTTCTTGGTGCGCTGGGTGTCGCGCTCGGCGATGTGGACGCCCTTGACGCCGGCCTTCTTCATCAATTTGGCCCAGCCCTCGCGATCGGTTTCGGCCGGTTCGGAAAATTCCAGCCCGAGATCGGTGGCGAGGTTAAGGAGCGCCTGCTTGACGAACCACGAAACCATGCCGGGGTTGGCGCCGCAGGTGGAGATCGCGGTCGTTCCGCCGGGATGCTTCTGCTTTTCCTCGATCATCGCTTCGCGCAACGCGTAGTTGGTACGGCTGGCATTGTCGGCGTTGGTGTCGAAATAGAAGCCAAGCCATGGCTCGACGACGGTGTCGATGTAGAGCACGCCGAGCTTGCGGCAAAGCCGCATCAAATCCACCGATCCGGTGTCGACCGACAGGTTGACGCAGAAGCCCTGGCCGCCGCCCTTGGTCAGAAGCGGCGTCAAAAGCTTCTTGTAGTTCTTCTGCGTCACGGCTTCCTGAACGAAAGCAATGCCACGTTCGTCGAGCAGCTTGCGGTCGGTGTCGCGCGGGTCGACGACCGTCATACGCGACTTGTCGAACTTGAAATGGCGTTCGATCAGCGGCAGCGTTCCCCGTCCGATCGAACCGAAGCCGATCATCACGACGGGGCCGGTGATTTCACCGTAAACGGGCCAGTTTTCATTCGCCATTTTATCGAACACTCCTAAAAACACAGGGAAAAACCGGCATTTCCTGCCGGACGACCAAGCGCTACACCACAGATCATTGTCATAAACCAGTGAAAAGCGCCAACCGCCGGCTAGGCCGCACTCGCCAAGTGGTTAAGGAAGGCAACCAGCCGGTCGCGGTCCGATGTCATGCCCTTGTAGTCGAGCTGGGCCTCGTCGAGGGCCAGAAGCTGCTCGGCGAAAGATGCTGCCAGCTTTGCCCGATCGGGATGGCGCGCCAGCACGCCGAGCGGATCGAGATGGATGCGAATGGTGAACAGGACGTCACGCGAGGCGGGAAGTTTCCTGAGCGTCTGCCGCTCGACACGGATGAAGGCGCGGGCATCGATGTCGCCATCCGGAAATCTGGAGGGGCGGTTGGCGGTGCGGTCGATGCGCTCAAGGTTCGAGAGGGGATGGTAGAGCGCATCGCCGGCCTGGATCGACCAGTTGTAGCGCTCGACGGCCTGGCCCTGAAGACCGTCGAACATGCGGTTGATAAGGTCGGCCGGGCGCGTGCCTGGGCCGAAGCCCGGCACCGGCGCATGGATATCCTGCAGCGGCTTGCCGAATTTTTCGATCAGCGACCATGACGAGGGAAAACAGAGCGAGCCGGCGACCAGCCGCCAGCCACTCTCGTCGCGACGCATCAGGATCAGGTCTTCCTGGACAAGCAGCGAGGCTGCGACAAGCGGCGCATCGCTGAAGCCGCCGGCAGTTCCGGCCTTGGTGCCGATCACCTCGATCCCGGTGCCAGAGCGTCGATAGACGTCTGGATACTTCGCCAGCAAATGCGCACCGAGCAGATCAAGCACCTCGCGCTGGGCGTCGCGCGTGCCGTCCTCTTCGACAAAGACGCTGCCGGGGATTTCGGTATACAGGCGGTGCTTTTGGGCGAGATGAGGCAGCAGATACCCATCGACCTCGATCCAGCTATCGAAGTCGAGCGGCTTCAGCCCGATGGCAAAAAGCTTCGAGGAGCCGTCATAGGGCGTGTGGGTGGGGATGCTCATGCCTTTATATGGGAGCCCAATCGGATCGCGTCAGCCCAGCCGCGCCGGGATCAATCCGCGCAGCGAATTGCCGACGAACAGCGCCTTGGCCGACTTCAGATCGTCCAAGGTGTAGATCGCTTCGCGGGCGCGGCCTTGATCCAGCAGCTCACCGCGCAGGACACCAGGGAGCAGGCCGCAATCGAGCCGCGGCGTCGCCAGCGCGCCGTCGCCGAAATCGGCGAAGAGATTTGATATCGTGCCTTCGCAGATTTCGCCGCGTTCGTTGGCCAGCAGCACTTCGTCGGCCCGGCTGATCAGATATTCGGCGCGCGCCCGCTGGTAGGCGCCGCGGCGGCTGGTCTTGTGGCGCAGCAGCGTGTCGTTCGAATCGAGCCGTACCCGCGACAGCTGCAGCCGCCAGACCTTGTCGGCGGCGAGCGGCTCGAAGGGTACGGCCGACGCCGTCGCCTTGCCGTTGCGCGACAGGACGAGGCGTGTGCGCAGGGCGATGCCAGGCCGGTCGATGACGTTTGTCAGCACCTCGCCGACCTTGCGCGGATCGCAGGCAAAGCCCAGTTCGCTTGCCGAGCCGTAGAGGCGCGCAAGGTGGCGGTCGAAACGCAGGAAGCCCTGGCCGGGCTCCCAGCGCATGGTCTCGATCAGCTCGAAATCGGCGGTGTTCCCGTCGCGAAGCGCGCTTTCAGCAGACACTCCTGATACTCCTCCTCGGCCGTCGAATCGAAGACGACGCCGCCGCCGACATTGTAGACTGCTTCGCCATTGGAAAAGAGCGAGATGGTGCGGATCGCCACCGAAAAGCGCATCGTGCCGCCAGGCGCGATCCAGCCGATGGCGCCGCAATAGACGTCGCGTGGCGCGGTTTCCAGATCGTGCAGGATCTCCATGGCGCGGATCTTCGGCGCGCCGGTGATCGAGCCGCAGGGAAAGAGTGCCGCAAAGATCTCGCGGATTGTCAGGCCGGGCAAAAGCCGCGCCTGCACGCGGCTCACCATCTGGTGGACGGTCGGGTAGGTTTCGATGCGGAAAAGCTCCGGCACCTCCAGCGTGCCGACCTCGCTGATCAGCGAGATATCGTTGCGCAGGAGATCGACGATCATCCGGTTCTCGGCCTGGTTCTTCTCGTCGTTGGACAGGAATGCCTTCAGCCGCTTGTCCTCTGCCTTGGTCGACCCGCGCGGTGCGGTGCCCTTCATCGGATGCGTTTCGATCATGCCTTCGGCGTCGATCTCGAAAAACAGTTCCGGCGAACGCGACAGAACGACGGGATCGCCGAGCGCGATCAGCGCGCCGTACTTCACCGGCTGACGTTCGGTCAGCGCGTCGAACGCCGCCAGCGGATCACCCGACCATTGCGCCTGGACTGGAAAGGTCAGATTGCCCTGATAGCAATCGCCCTTGCGGATGTGGTCGTGGAGCCGCGCAAAGCGCTTTGCATAGTCCTGCGATGACCAGGCCGCTTTTGCGTCGAAGATCGGGCCGTTGGTTGCAGCAGCGTTGTCGCGCCCTGCCGCCTGTTCGACAGGCGCGTCGAAGACGCCCAGGCAGATAAGCGGGGCGCGGCGCCCGCCCGGCAGCAGCGGAACGAGCTTGGGTTCGAGCAAGTAGCCGGCCTCATAGGAGAAATAACCGGCTAGCCATTTGCCGGCGTTATGTGCTGTCTGCGCTGCTTCGAGCGCCGGCAGGAAATCCTGCGCCTCATGCGCCACAAGGATGTCGGCCGGATCGTCGAAGACGAGCTGACGCGCGCTCTTGTCGTTGCGGAAAATTGCAGAGGGCAGGGACATGAGGCTCGGATGCTGCGGCCAATGGCGATCATCGATCGCTCTATATGGGGCCTCGTTTCAGCGCAATCGAGGGAACGGCGTCTCAGGGCGCAAAGACAGTCTTGGCAAAAGACAGTCTTGGGCAAAAAACGAACTGGCGGCGCCCCGGGGACGCCGCCAGTTGTCTTGGCTCGATGCCGGCAGGCAGGTCAGGTGTTGCTGGCGGTCCCCGCGGTCGGGAAGCGGCGCGCGAATTCCGTTTCGTCGCCGGCGGCGAGCAGCTTGGCCTGCTCGATCCAGCGCTCGCGTTCGATGCGTCCGTCGAAGTTCAACGTCTTCTCGATGCGCACGACGTCGGCGGCCGTCCATGCGGCGATCTGGGCATAGGTCGTGACCCCCAGCCCCTTGAGAAGCTTCTCGTTGGCCGGGCCGATGCCGATCAGCCGGCGCAGATCGTTGGCCTTGCCGGCTGCCGCCGCTGTGGCCCTGCCTGCCGTGGCTTTCTTTGCCGCCGGTGCGGCCTTCTTCGCGGCAGCGCTCGTCTTCGCGGCGCCCACCGTTGCCGCCTTCGATGCGCCTGCTTTGGTCGCACCGGCCTTGGGGGCACTCGTCTTGGGGGCACTCGCCTTGGGGGTACTTGCCTTGGCCGCACTTGTCTTCGATGCCGCTGCCGCGGGTTTGCTTGGCGCCGGCGTCGACATCAGTGCCGTCGGCGCCTGGATGGCAGCCTTGGCAGTGCCGGTTCTGGCGGCTTGCGCCTCGGCCAACCGGCGCTCGAGATCGGCGCGGGTGCGGCCGCATGCATCCAGCTCACCGGTCAGACGATCGGAGTCGGCGCGCAGCCTGTCGCGCTCGCTGCGTGTGCGATCCAGATCGCCGCGCAGACTATCGAGTTCGCCACGCAGTCGTCCCCAGATGAACCAGCCAACCAACACACCTACAAGGAACGCCAGGAGCATGTAGAAAAAAGTGCCCATTGTGTCTCTCTCCAGTCCGATCCATCTGCCGCGGTCGGGTGTAGCGACCTTGGCGAAGGACCATTCGATGGTGGTTCCGCGGTTCGCGGAACAGACGGCTTCGATCGGGCTGTCGGCAACCGGCTTCCCGCCAGGCCAACGGCCGCTGTCACATTCGCCGAAGCGCCATGGCCGGCCGGAGAATCTCCCGGCCCGAGCCGCGCGCCCGGTTGAGCTTGAGGCGGGACGCTATCATACAGCCCCCGGAAAGCTAACGGAAAAATTCCATAGAAAGTTATTCAAGAACAAATATTCAACGCAAGAATAGAATGGTTTCAATATGCATTGCGGCTAAACTGTTCTGCCTGCCCCGCGCGCTCGCCTGCGAGCTTCAATTGTCCAGCGCCTCCAACTCGTCTATCAGGCCGCCGATCACGCCCAGCCCGATCTGCCAGAAGGCGGGGTCGGTGGCATCGAGGCCGAAGGGCGCCAGAAGTTCGGAATGATGCTTGGTGCCGCCGGCGCGCAGCATGGCAAAATACTTCTCCTGAAAGCCACGCTCGGCGTTCTGGTAGACCGCATAGAGGGAATTCACCAGGCAGTCGCCGAAAGCATAGGCATAGACGTAGAAGGGCGAATGGATGAAGTGGGGGATGTAGGTCCAGAAGACCTCGTAACCTTCGCGCAGCTTGATCGCCGGCCCGAGGCTTTCCGCCTGCACTTCCAGCCAGAACTGGCCGAGCCTGTCGGATGTCAGTTCGCCGTTCTTGCGCTCGGCATGCACCTTGCGCTCGAATTCGTAGAAGGCGATCTGGCGCACCACCGTGTTGATCATGTCCTCGACCTTCTGGGCGAGCATGGCTTTGCGCTCGCGCTTGTCGGTGGTCTGCTCGAGCAGCGAGCGGAAGGTCAGCATCTCGCCGAAGACGGATGCCGTCTCAGCCAGCGTCAACGGCGTCGAAGCCATCAGCGCGCCCTGGCCGCCAGCCAGCACCTGGTGCACGCCATGGCCGAGCTCGTGCGCCAGCGTCATCACGTCGCGCGGCTTGCCCATGTAGTTGAGCAACACGTAAGGGTGCACCGACGGCACGGTCGGATGCGCGAAGGCACCCGGCGACTTGCCGGGCCTGACCGGCGCATCGATCCAGTTGCGATCGAAGAATGTCCTGGCGATTTCCGCCATGTCGGGGGAGAAGCGCTGATAGGCGGACAGCACCGTGTTCTTGGCCTCGTCCCAGCCGATGACCGCTTGCGGAGTTTCGGGCAACGGCGCGTTGCGGTCCCAATGGTTCATCACGTCCATGCCGAGCCAGCGCGCCTTCATCGCGTAGTAGCGGTGCGACAGGCGCGGATAGGCGTCGCGAACGGCCGAGGCCAGCGCGTCCACCACGCTGCGCTCGACACGGTTGGCGAGGTGGCGCGAATCGGCGATGTCTTGGAAGCCGCGCCAGCGGTCGGAAATCTCCTTGTCCTTGGCCAGCGTATTGGTGATCAGGGTGAAGGTGCGCAAATTCTTGCGGAAGGTCGCGGCCAGCGCCTCGGAGGCCCGGCGGCGCACGTCGCCATCGGCGTCCTGCAGCCGGTTGAGCGCCGGCTCCAGCGTCAGTTCCTCGCCGTCGATGTCGAAGCGCAGATCGGTCATCGTCTCGTCGAACAGGCGGTTCCAGGCGCCGCGCCCAGTGATCGACTTTTCGTGGAAAAGCTGTTCGACCCGGTCCTCGAGCTGGTAGGGCTTGTCCATGCGCAGGTCGAGCACCCACGGCCGGTAGTGGGCGAAACCGGGATCGGCGGCTAGCGCGGTCGCGATCGCGGCATCGTCGATGAGGTTCAGTTCGAGCGCGAAAAACAGAAGATGCGCGCTGGCGTCGGTCATCTTCTCCTGAATGTCGCCATAGAGCTTGGCGCGCTGCGGGTCAGCCGTGTTGCCGGCATAGACCAGCCCGGCATAGGAGACGATCCGGCCGATCAGTTCCTCCAGCGCCTCATAGGCGGCAAGTGCCTCGCCCAGCCTGCCGCCCTCGCCGCGCCCGGCCTCGGCGGCGAGCGTGCCTTTCCAGCGGCTCTCGAAGCTGATGGCATCAGCTACCGCCCTGGCGATGTCGCGCTTCAGCTCCGGGGCGTCCATGCCCGAATAGAGATCGGCGAGGTTCCATTCCGGCAGGTCGCCGAGCTCCGCCGCGCCCTGACCGGACGCCGCCGCTCGCTGCCGACCAAAAACCATACGCATTGCCATGTTATTCAGAACCAGATTCGAGGGGTCAAATTCGAGGGGAATGGGAAGCCGGTCAAATCCTAAGGAATTCGTTCACCGGGTTTTTTGAAACCTTATTTAGAACCCTGTGCCAAGATGATCCATAGGGCGCAGTCTCCCTGGGGCATATTGGGCGGGCATAAGTTGAACCAGTCATGACAGGTTCCATACTCATAGTCGATGACGATCCCGTGCAGCGCAGGCTGCTCGAGGCGGCGGTGACGAAATTCGGCCACACCGCGATCGTTGCGGACAGTGGTGAAGCCGGTCTCGACGTTCTCGACGGGCCCAATGCGCGCGACGTCTCTGTGGTCATCCTCGATCTCGTCATGCCGGGCCTCGACGGCATCGGCGTGCTGAAGGCGATGCGTGAGCGCGGCATCCAGGTTCCGGTCATCGTGCAGACCGCTCAGGGCGGCATCGAAACCGTCGTCTCGGCGATGCGACACGGCGCCTTCGATTTCGTCGTCAAGCCCGCCTCTCCCGACAGGCTGCAGGCATCGATTGGCAATGCGCTCAAGGTCGAGGCGGTCGAGGGCGAGGTGAAGCGCACGACGCGGCGGCGCGGCGACCATCTGACTTTCAAGGATCTGATCACGCACAGCCCGGCGATGGACCGGGTGATTCGCCTCGGCCAGAAGGCGGCCGCGTCGAACATCCCGATTCTCATCGAAGGCGAATCGGGCGTCGGCAAGGAATTGGTGGCGCGCGCCATCCAGGGCAGCAGCGATCGCCGCTCGAAACCTTTCGTCACCGTCAATTGCGGCGCCATTCCCGACAATCTGGTCGAATCGATCCTGTTCGGCCACGAGAAGGGCTCGTTCACCGGCGCCATCGAAAAGCACACCGGCAAGTTTGTGGAAGCGCATTCGGGCACGCTTTTCCTCGACGAGATCGGCGACCTGCCGCTCGAGGTCCAGGTCAAGCTTCTGCGCGCCGTGCAGGACGGCGAGGTCGATCCGGTTGGCGGGCGTTCGACCGTCAGGGTCGACATCAGGCTGATCTCGGCCACGCACCGCAATCTTCTGCAGCAGGTCAAGGACGGCAAGTTCCGCGAGGATCTGTTCTATCGCCTGAACGTCTATCCGATCTTCGTGCCGCCGCTGCGCGATCGTCGCGACGACATTCCCTACCTTGTCGAACACTTCATGGAAAAGGTCGCGCCCGCTGATCCGCGCCGCCGTCTCAACGGCATCTCGGCCGCGGCACTCGCCATGCTGCAGGCCTATGACTGGCCGGGAAATATCAGGCAGCTCGAAAATGCCGTCTTCAGGGCCTCGGTGCTTTGCGAAGGCGACGTGCTGACGGTGGAGGAGTTTCCGCAGATCCGGGCGCAGGTCGATGGCACCGTCAATCTCGATGCCTATGGCGCATTGCCGCCTTCCGCATTGCCCGACCTGGCCATCGAATCACGTGGCGAGGGGCCGGACGAAGACGGCATCGCCGCGATAGAGTCTGATGCACCGGCCAGGCTGCAGCCGCGCTTCGGCACGCTGCGGGCGCTCGACGAGCGCGGCAATGTGCGCGCTCTGGCCGACGTCGAACTTGAAATGATCAAGCTCGCCATCGACCATTATAACGGCCAGATGAGCGAGGTCGCCCGTCGCCTGGGCATCGGACGTTCCACGCTCTACAGGAAGCTCAAGGAATATGGCATCGACCCCGAAACGGGCCGTGTCGACCGGCTCGCCTCCTGATTGTGCCAACGAATCCGCGCATGAAAGCTGCTGGCGTTGCGCTGTTCACGGATTGAGGCAAATTGTAACAGATCGTGTTTCGGGCAAAGGCCGAAACATGATCTAAACCAGCGGTTTACCAAGAAACCCTGCGCAATAATTTTGACGGGATATCGCCACGGTGTTACCGCATTTCGGCTTCAATAAGTGATGATTAACCATTAGGATCGATATTCGGATGTGACAACAACGCATCCGTTTGGGCAAATCCGGGGACAAACGGCAGCCTGCAAGGCCTTTTGATTTGAACAAAGTCGAACGACACACAAACGGGCGGCACGATCACATGAGCGCTTGGCCGAAGTGGCTGGCAGCGGTGATTTTTGCCTGTGGTTTTCTTGTAGCGGCTGCAACGGGCGCCAGCGCGGATACGCGCTCGCTCAAGCTGTATAACCTCCATACGCACGAGAAGGCGGAGATCGTCTTCAAGCGAAATGGCCGCTACGACCAGTCGGGCCTGAGGAAGATCAACATCATCCTGCGCGACTGGCGCCGCAACGAGCCGACCAAGATGGATCCGCGCCTGCTGGACCTGGTCTGGGAGGCCTATCGGCAAAGCGGCGCCACCGACTATATCCAGGTCGTCTGCGGCTACCGTTCGCCGTCCACGAATTCGATGCTGCGCAGCCGCAGCAGGGGTGTCGCCCAGAAAAGCCAGCATATGCTCGGCAGGGCCATGGATTTCTACATTCCCGGCGTGCCGCTGAAGAAACTGCGCGACATCGGCCTCAAGATGCAGGGCGGTGGCGTCGGCTATTATCCGTCGTCAGGGTCGCCCTTCGTCCACATGGATGTCGGCAATGTGCGCCACTGGCCCGGCATCAGCCGCCAGGAACTGGCGCGCGTGTTCCCCAATGGCAAGACGCTGCATGTGCCGAGCGACGGCAAGCCGCTGCCTGGCTATGCGCAGGCGCTCGCCTCCTACAAGGCGCGCAAGGGCGCCGGCACTCCCAACATCGAATTGGCCAGCGCCAGTGGCGGTTCCAAGAGATCCGGTGGTCTGCTTGCCGCCTTCTTTGGCGGTGGTGAAGACGAGGCGGATGACAGCGCCGATGTGGCGTCGGCCGCGCCCACGCCGAAGTCGAAGAGCGTAAAGCTGGCAAACGCGAAGCCGGCCGCCAAGAGCGACAACCTTCCGGGTATTGCCATCGTGTCGCCAAAGGATGCCAAGCGCGCCAATATCCCGCAAATCGCCAATGCGCCTGAGCCGGAACCGGAGCAGGATACGCCGGAGACGATTATCGCTGCCCTGCCGGCGCGCAGCGTTCCGTTGCCTGATTTCGCTCCGCGGCCAAAAGCCGATGTCGGTGCCCAGCCGCCCGAGGACGTTCCCTTCGGCATGGCCGATGCCACCGCCACCACCGAGCAGACGGTGGCGACCGCGCAAGCGCCGGCAAGCGTTCCCTTCAGCATGGCGGACCCGTCCGCTGAGCCGTCAACTGCTGGCGACCCGGCTCAGGTTGCGGCCAACAACATACCGCTGCCGACCTGGCGTCCCGATCACTCGCTGCCGGCCGACCTCGCGGCGGACGATTTGGCGCCGCAGGATAAGGACGTGCTTATGGCGCTGGCTGGCACGGCCGAGCACGGCAAGACCGCGACCGATGCGTTTTCGGTGCTGCCGACGGCGCGACCCGACACCACCCAACCGGATGCGGTCAAGGCGGTTCTTGAAAAGGTCAGCGTCACCGACGGCTACCAGGTCGCTTCGCTCTCCAAACCGGCCCCGGTCTTCAGCGATGCGGCAAGCGCCGACGCGGCATCGCCGCGCGAGGCTGTCGCTGGCCGGCCGGCGGGTTCCGATCCGGCAGCGGCGATCGGCGCGGGTGTGAAGACCACCCGCAAGGAAGCCCGGGCAACTGCTCGCGATTCAAAGCCTGGCCCCAAGGCTCTGGTTGTTGCCGCCGCACCGCAAGCCGCCCGCTGGGCGCTGGGCAGCGGCGAAACTGTCGCGGCTGTTTCCGATGCGACGACGGCGCCGCGCTACGCCTACAACATCGTCCACACCCCACCGAACGAGGTCTACGCGGTCGGCTTCCAGCCTAATGGCGAGATCTTGGAGGCCAACCGGTTCACCGGCAATGCCGTCAAGTTCCTGTCGGTCGCCCGCTTCCAGACCAAATAGCGGATCGGCCCCAACCAGACCAAGCCGCGCCGGGGCAACCCGCGCGGCTTTTTGCTATGTGGGAGCAGGATCCGAGTTCCAACGCTTGTGATTGGATCACTGGCGGCTGACATTCCCGTGAGCATGGAACGCCGTCCCGGTTCACCGGTTTCTTGAGAGTCAACTCAAACCGGGGATACCCATGAAGACCATTCTACTGGCGTCGGTTCTCGCATTGGCGGCGGCTTCGGCCGCTATCGCTCCAACGCAGGCTGCGACGATGATCGTCAAAACCAAGGATCACATGCATATGAAAAACCACTGCAGGACCAAGCTGGTCACGCATTGGCGGCATCACCACAAGATCGTAGAAAAGGTCAAGCTCTGCGGCTGATCCCGCGGCACAAGAGCAGACTGGCCCGGTCCGCGAAAGCCGATCGGGCCTTTTTTATCTCGGCATTATCGTGCGAGTTGGCTCGCCGCGCGTGCGAGAGCCTCGATCTCATCCCATCTGCCGGCCTTGACCATGTCGTCCGGCGCCACCCAGGAGCCGCCGACGCAGATGACATTGGGCAGGGCGAGATAGTCGGCGGCATTCTTGCCGGTGATGCCGCCGGTCGGGCAGAATTTCACATCGGCGAGCGGCGAGGCGAATGCCTTGAGCGAGGCGATGCCGCCCGACTGCTCCGCCGGAAAGAATTTCAGGAAACGCAAGCCTGCCTCGCGGGCGGCCATGATCTCGCCGGGAGTGATGGCGCCTGGCAGCAGCGGAATCGGGCTGTCCTTGGCCGCCGTCAGAAGCTGAATTGTGATGCCGGGGCTGACGATGAACTTCGAGCCGGCCGCCGCCGCCTCGTCGAACTGGCGTGCGTCCAGAATGGTGCCGGCGCCGACGATGGCGCCCTCGACTTCACCGGCTACGCGCCGGATCGCTTCCAGCGCGTCGGCGGTCCGGAGCGTGATCTCGATCGCCGGCAGGCCGCCACGCGCCAGCGCGCGGGCCAGGGGTACGGCGTCAGCGACATTGGCGATCTTCAGCACCGGAATGACCGGCTGGCCGTTGAGGAGCGACAGGAGTCTCTCGGTCTTTGCTGACATTGGCTTGTCTCTCCGGTGTCGATGATTTCAACCGATTAGCAGAAGGCGGATTTCGAGTCCACGAAGGCAGGCGTGTCGCGATGTCACGCACGCCGGCAGCCCAGCCTCCCGACGCCCGTGCCTCGTTCACGCTGCCTTGAAATGGCTTTCAGCAGAGTTTAGTGGCTTGGCGATGACAATTTCCAGTCACGATCAACCTGTTCGCGTCGCAGCGCTATACCGCTTCGCCCGGCTCGACGCCTTCGAGGCGCTGCGGGCGCCGCTTGCTGCCTTCTGCTGTGGGCGCGGCATCAAGGGCACGCTGCTTCTGGCGCGCGAGGGCATCAATGGCACGGTCGCCGGCAGCGACGGTGATGTCGCCGCGCTCATCGATCATCTGGAAGCGATCGCCGGTCTCGCCGGCCTCGAGGTGAAATACAGCAGCGCTGCCGAGATGCCGTTTCACCGCATGAAAGTCCGGCTGAAGCGCGAGATCGTCACCATGGGTGTTGAAGGTCTTGATCCGGCGACAAGCGCCGGCACCTATGTCGCACCGGCCGACTGGAATGCGCTGATCTCGGATGCCGACACGATCGTCATCGACACGCGCAACGCCTATGAAGTCTCGATCGGCAGCTTCAAGGGCGCGGTCGATCCGGCCACGAGCAGCTTTCGCGAGTTTCCGGCCTGGGTCGAGCGGCATCGGGCCGAACTCGATGGCCGCAAGATCGCCATGTTCTGCACCGGGGGCATACGCTGCGAGAAGGCGACGGCCTATGTGAAGTCGCTCGGCTTCGACGACGTGTTCCATCTCAAGGGCGGCATCCTGAGATATCTCGAAGAGGTGCCGGCCGAACAAAGCCTCTGGCAAGGCGAGTGCTTTGTCTTCGACGAGCGCGTCTCGGTATCGCACGGACTGGTCGAGGGCGAGGCCGAACTCTGCCGCGCCTGCAGGCACCCGCTCACCGGGCACGACCTGTTGTCGCCGCACTACACCGCCGGCATATCGTGCCCGCATTGTTTCGATGCCCGTTCCGACGAGGACCGCGCGCGCTATGCCGAGCGCCAGCGCCAGGTCGAACTGGCGCAAGCGCGGGGCAGAGGTCCGCATGTCGGTCGTTAGAGCGACGTGCGTCCATTTGGACTCGCAAAGTACGCTCCAACATTTTTTACCTACGCAACGTGCTTCCCGAAAATCGATTCCGATTTTCGGGCCGATGCGTTAGGACAGGGTAAATCCTTGTCATCCGCTTGCTTCCGCCGTCGCTGGGCGGCAGCCCGTGATTGTAATGTCGCTATGCGGGGCCTACCTCTTCAACGTCCGCAAACTGCCCGTGCACGTTCGGCCGGGCCAATTCTGGAGGCATTGATGCTCGATCCCAAGAAGCTTCTCGACGATCTGCTTGGTTCGCAAATTCCCGGAACAGGGTCGACCGTCCGTGACAAGGCGGGTCAGGCGGTGCAGATGGCCAAGGACAATCCGCTGGCTGCGGGTGCTCTGGCCGCTGTGTTGCTTGGGACCGGCGCGGGGCGTCAGGTAACCGGTGCCGCGGTCAAGCTCGGCGGCCTGGCCGCGATCGGCGGCCTCGCCTACAAGGCCTACCAGAATTACAAGAACAGCAGCGCACCAGCGGAAACGCAAGCAGCCGGTGAACCGGAATTGCTGCCACCGCCCGCCGACACCAGCTTCCACCCCTCGCAGGCGCCGCAAGGCGAGGACGCCTTCACGCTGACGCTGGTGCGGGCGATGATTTCGGCGGCGAAGGCCGACGGCCATATCGATGATGGCGAGCGGCAAAAGATTGCCGGCAAGCTCAGCCTCTCGGGCATCAGCCCCGACGCTGAGAAATTCCTGATGTCGGAGTTGGAGACGCCGCTGGATCTTGATACGCTGGTCGCCGGCGCCCAGACCGATGCGCAGAAGCTCGAACTCTACACCGCTTCGCGCCTGACCATCGATCCCGATACGCGTGCCGAACGCGGCTATCTCGATCTGCTCGCCGGCCGCCTCGGCCTGCCGGACGCGCTGGTCGACCATGTCGAGGCGACGGTGTCGGCGGCAAAGGTGCCGGCATCGGACGCCAGCAAGACAGCAAAGGCTGCCAGCAGGACCGCGTCCAATTCGCGCTGGTAGGCTGCAACCACGGAGGGCCGACTGGCAAGATTTCGCGCTAACGTTTCGTTAACCCGACAAGCGCATGATTTTAGGCAGTCGGATCGGCTTTCCTCCTCCCAAGCCCGGTTCAGATCAGGGCGGCCGCTCCTTGGCCGCCCTTTTTGTCCGGCTTTGCCTCGCCAGCTTGGCTTGCCGCGGCAGCTTCAGCTTGCCATCGGCGTTATCATTTGCGATGGCACTTCCCAGCCTTGACCCGGGAGGACGGCGATGACAGCCAAGACAGATTCCAGAACCGCAATCGTCACCGGCGCCGGTACGGGTATCGGCAAAAGCGTCGCCACGGCGCTGCTCGGGGCCGGCTGGAACACAGTGTTCTGCGGGCGCCGCAAGAAGGTGCTGGACGAGGCGATCGCCGAGGCCGGACCGACACAGGCCAAGGCATTGGCTGTCGCCTGCGATATCAGCAAGGCCGACCAGGTCGACGATCTGTTCGAGACGGTGGCGGAGGCCTTCGGCCGGGTCGATCTGCTCTTCAACAATGCCGGCATGAGCTACAAGGCGACACCGATCGACGAGATCCCGGTGGACGTGTGGAACGATATTGTCGGAGTCAATCTCACCGGCTCTTTCCTGTGCGCCCGCGCCGCCTTCGGCGCCATGCGCAAGCAGCAGCCTATGGGTGGCCGCATCATCAACAATGGCTCGGTGTCGGCCTATGCGCCGCGGCCGGGCTCGGTGCCCTACACGGCGACCAAGCACGCCATTACCGGACTGACCAAGACGCTGGCGCTGGATGGCAGACCCTATGATATTGCCTGCGGCCAGATCGACATCGGCAACGCGCTGACCGACATGGCGCAGGCGATGACGGTCGGCGTGCCGCAGGCCAACGGCTCCATCGCCGCCGAAGCGGTGATGGACGTCCAGCATGTCGCCGACGCCGTCGTCCACATGGCCAGCCTGCCGCTCGACGCCAATGTGTTGTTCATGACGGTAATGGCGACGAAGATGCCGTTCGTCGGGCGAGGATAGCTGCTCATCCCTGTGACAAGGGCACGCCAGGCAGAAACAGTGAAATCGGGCGGATCTCGTAGACGGCCGTCGGATTGACACCGCGCAGGTCGCGCGCGATCGCGATCGCTTCATCGCGCGTGGCGCAGTCGACGACATAAAGACCCAGCAATTGTTCCTTGGTCTCGGCGAAGGGGCCGTCGATGATCAGTCCGTCGCCCGACCCGCGCAAGGTGCAGGCATCCTGGGTCGCGCCCAGCCGTGCCGACGGTCCAAGGGTGCCTTCCCGGTAAAGCCGATCGTTGATCTGGAGCAGATCGGTCATCAGCGCCGCATCCTGCTCCGGCGTCAGCGCCTCGATCGCTTCTTCCACATGATAGGCAAGGATGGCGTAGAACATCGAGGTTCCCTTCTTCGGTCGTGAATATCCAAGGACGATTGAAAGGGACCTTACCCGACAGGCTCAGCCCGGGTTCCCGTGTCACTTGCCCAGGAAGGCCTCGATTCGCTCCAGCGCGCGCAGAATGTTCTCTTCGGAATTGGCGTAGGAGAGCCTGACATAACCTTCGCCGAGAATGCCGAAATCAGGACCGCCGATCAGCGCGACGCCGGCATCCTCCAGCAGCGCCGAAGCGAGTTTCTTGGCCTTCCAACCTGTCCTGGAGATGTTGGGGAAGGCATAGAACGCGCCCTTGGGCGTGATGCAGGAAACGCCGGGCAAGGCATTCAGCCCCTCGACCACGACCTTCCTGCGGCGGTCGAAGGCGAGCATCATCGTGTCGACATCGTCCTGCGGACCATCGATGGCGGCGATGCCGGCGTATTGGCTCGGCGCGTTGACGCAGGACCAGCAGTTGACCGCCAGCTTGCGCACCTTGTCGTAGAGATGGGCGCCCTTGTCGCCGTTCGGCCAGATCGACCAGCCCATGCGCCAGCCGGTCATCGCCCAGGTCTTCGACCAGCCGTTGAGGATGATCAGCCGGTCGCGGATTTCGGGGAAATTCAGCAGCGAGCAGTGCGTCTCGCCGTCATAGGTCATCACGTCGTAGATCTCGTCGGAGAGGATGGCGACATGCGGGTGCGCTTCCAGTCCCTTCACGAGCTTCTCGATCTCGGCCCTGGGCGTGACGCCGCCGGTCGGGTTGGCCGGCGAGTTGAGGATCAGGAGCCTGGTCTTCGGCGTAATCAGCGCCAGCGTCTCCTGCGCCGAAAAGGCAAAGCCGTTCTCCTCGCGCATCGGCACCGGCACCGGGGCGGCGCCGGTGAACTCGATCATCGAGCGGTAAATGGGAAAGCCGGGATCGGGATAGAGGATTTCGGCGCCCGCTTCGCCGAACATCAGAATCGCGGCGAACATGGTCGGCTTGCCGCCAGGCAGGATCATCACGGATTCCGGAGAAACCTCGACGCCGGTGGTGGTCAGCGTGCGGCGCACCACCGCTTCGCGCGTCGCCAGCAGGCCATTGGCCGGCGTATAGCCATGATGGCCGTCGCGCAGCGCCTTGATCGCCGCCTCGACGATATGCTGCGGCGTCTTGAAGTCGGGCTGGCCGATGCCGAGATTGATAATGTCGCGGCCTTGCTGCGCCAGTGATGTCGCCCGCGCGAGCACCGCGAAGGCATTTTCCTCGCCGAGACGGTCGAAGGCCGCAATCGTGTGGAGCATTTTTCCCATCCCTGTGGTTCTTACTGTGGGCGAGCGTTTTTGTGAGCGTCCGTGACCAAATGTCAAACGGATTGGAGCCCAGGTGTCGGAAAATATTGGGGTGTCGGAAAATCTCGAGAATTGGCAGCCGCGTCCGCGGCCGGAACGCAGGATCATCGAAGGCCGCTATGTCAGGCTCGAACCGCTGAACGCGGCAAAGCATGGCGACGGCCTCTACGAGGCATCGTCGGTGCCTGACATCGGTGGCCGCTTCGCCTGGCTGCCCGATTATCCGCCGGAAACCCGCACCGCCTTCCAGCCCTGGCTGGATAAGGTCGAGGCCAGCGAGGATCCACTGTTCTTCAGCGTTATCGACAAGGCCAGCGGCAAGGTCGCCGGGCGCCAGACGCTGATGCGCATCGATCCGGCCTATGGCGTGATCGAGATCGGCAACATCTATTGGGGTCCGCTGATCTCGCGCAAGCCGGCGGCGACGGAAGCGCAGTTCCTGTTCATGCAATATGTCTTCGACGAGCTTGGCTATCGCCGCTACGAATGGAAATGCAACAACCGCAACGAACCGTCGAAGCGCGCGGCGGAGCGTTTCGGCTTCAAGTTCGAAGGCATTTTCCGTCAGCATCTTGTGGTCAAGGGCGAAAACCGCGATACCGCCTGGTATTCGATCATCGACAAGGAGTGGCCGGCCTTGCGCAGAGCCTATGAGGCATGGCTCGATCCGGCCAATTTCGATGGCGATGGCCGGCAGAAGCGGCGGCTCGAGGATTTCCGCGCCGAGTTCGGGGCGTAACAGGAGCAGGTGGATGGCTCATAGCCACGACCATGGTTCGCAGGGGCACGCTCACAGCCACGGCGCCGGCCATGTGCATGGCTCGACCGACAAGAAGCGCGTCCTGATCGCTGCCTGCCTGACCGCTGGTTTCATGGTCGTGGAGGCGCTCGGCGGCCTCCTCACCGGGTCGCTGGCGCTGCTGGCGGATGCCGGCCACATGCTCGCCGATTGCATCGCGCTCGGCCTTGCCTGGTATGCCTTCCATCTGGCAAGCCGGCCGGCGACCGTTCGCCTCACCTACGGTTTCGGCCGGGTCAAGACTTTGGTCGCCTACACCAACGGCATTGCCATCTTCGCCATTGCGCTGTGGATCGTCTATGAGGCCTGGGGGCGCCTGCTGACGCCGGCGCCGGTGCTCGGCGGGCCGATGCTGATCGTTGCGATCGCCGGCCTGGCGGTCAATGTTGGCTCCTTCTTCGTGCTGCATGGCGGCGATCGTGAAAGCCTGAACATGCGCGGCGCCATCCTGCATGTGCTGGGCGATCTGCTCGGCTCGGCGGCGGCGATCGTGGCGGCGCTGGTCATCGTGGCGACGGGCTGGACGCCGATCGACCCGATCCTGTCGGTGCTCGTTTCGCTGCTGATCTTGTCCACGGCATGGTCGCTGATGCGCGAAGCCGCCCATGTGCTGCTCGAAGGCGTGCCGGCAAGCCTCGACCGCGACCTGATCGCCAGGGATCTGGAGGGGACGGTCAAGGGCGTGCGCGAAGTGCATCACATGCATGTCTGGTCGCTCGACGGTTCAAGCAACATGGCGACGTTGCATGCCTGCCTCGACGAGGGGGTCGACGCCCATAGCGCGGTCAGCGCCATCAAGAAGCGGCTTGCGGCCGAGCATGGCATTTCCCATGCTACCGTCGAACCGGAATTCGGCCAGTGCGCCGACAGCCTTCACGAGCATGATGAGCACCGTGAGCACGACCATACGCACGAAGCGGCACCGCATGGTGGCCACTATCACTGATCCAGGGAACTCCATGGCATTGGCAATGAGCTTGATGAACCCCCGCCGCTCGGGAGCCGCGTGATGGATCGCGACACGCGCAATGCGGCGATCGGCGCTGCCTGGGTCCTGCTCTTGTTCGGCATTGCCGCCTACTATCTGCCAACGGTGATGCTGGCGGTCGGCAGCGTTTCGACCGTCCTTGCCGGTGTCGTCGCCGCCGTCTTCATGGTAGCGATTTTTGTCGTGTTCTGGCTGCGTGGCCGCAACCAGCGCAAAAAGGGTCTTTGATATGCGCATTCTGATTACCGGTGCCGCCGGAATGGTCGGCCGCAAGCTCGTCGCCCGACTGGGGAAGGATGGAACGCTCAACGGTCGCAAGATCGCCGCGCTTGACCTCCACGATATCGTGCCGCCGCAGGCGCCGGCCCTGGAAGGCGTCAACGTCGCCATCCATACCGGCGATCTTGCCGCGTCTGGCGCGACGCAAAGGCTGGTCGCTTCGCGACCGGATGTGATCTTCCATCTCGCCGGTGTCGTGTCGGGCGAGGCGGAAGCCAATTTCGATCTCGGCTACCGTGTCAATCTCGACGGCACGAGGGCGCTGTTCGACGCGATAAGGCTGGCGGATTTTGTACCGCGCGTCGTCTTCACCTCGTCGATCGCGGTGTTCGGCGCGCCGTTTCCGGATATCATTCCGGACGAATTTCACCCGACGCCGCTGACTTCCTACGGCACGCAGAAACTGATGGGCGAGGCGCTGCTTGCCGACTATTCCAGGCGCGGCTTCTTCGACGGCATCGGCATCCGGCTGCCGACCATCTGCGTGCGGCCCGGCAAACCGAACAAGGCGGCTTCGGGCTTCTTCTCGGGCATCATCCGGGAGCCGCTGAGCGGCCAGGAGGCGATACTGCCGGTGCCGCGCTCGGTGGTGCATACCCATGCCAGCCCGCGCTCGGCGGTGAATTTCCTGATCCACGCGGCAGGGATCGATGGCGCCAGTGTCGGGCCGCGCCGCAACCTGACGATGCCCGGCGTCGCCGTCACCGTTGGCGAACAGATCGAGGCGCTGGAACGCATTGCCGGTGTCGAGGCGGTGAAGCTGATCCGCGAGGAGCCCGACGACACGATCTGGGCGATCGTGCAGGGTTGGCCGACGCGGTTCGAGGCCCGGCGCTCGCGGGAGCTTGGCTTTGTCGCAGAAGAAAGCTTCGACGACATCATCCGCGCCCATATCGAGGATGAGCTGGACGGCAGGCTTCGATGCAGGGATTAGGGTTTTGAATCAGAACTTAGTTCTTCGTTCCGCTAGGCAAAGAACTTTGTTTTGATGCCGATGCAAGCCAGCACAATAAGTAACCCCAATCCGACAAATACGCTCTTTGTCAGAACTGTCGCAATAAGAGACAAGGCGAGACCGCTTCCCACGATGAATCCGAAACGAAAGGAATGTGGTTGGCTTCTTCCTATCCACCCCAATGCGATTGATATCGTAACCCAAACAAGGAAAATAAAGGTGGGTATCCCCCACTCAGACAGCCAAAATGGGCGGAATATGATTCCTGCGGCAATACCGATGATGCCGAATGAAAGACGTATCAGCAACGTCTTGAGATCCTGGTTCATTTGAGATCCCACGATGGTGGTGACATCCATGAAACAGGGCAAATCGTTAAGATAGTTCTTTATGCCATGTTGTCCCATGGCAATCTGCTCGGCACGACTTAACAAGTTTCATGAAGTCATGGAGACCGAGCGTAGGTTTACACGCTGCCCGTCAGGCTGGCCGACAATAGCAACAGTCCGAACAGGAAGACGAAGGCGGCGCCGCCGATCTCGACGATCGAGTGGATGCGATTGCCCATGCGGCCGTCGCCGGCGAAATAGACTGCCCAGTTCTTGGCAGTCACGGCAATCGTCGCCAGCGCCGAAACCGTGATGGCGGTTCCCAGAGACATCGCCAGCACCGACAGCAAGCCGCCGAGCCAGAGCCCGTTGAGCAAAGCGAAGCTCAGCACGATCAGCGCGCCGGAGCAGGGGCGGATGCCGACGGCGGCCACTGCCGACCAGGCCGTGCGCCAGTCGAAGCGATCGCCGGAAAGCAGCGCCGGGTCGGGCGCATGCGAATGGCCGCAGGTTTCACAGACCTCGCCGGCCGCATGATCGTGGTGAGCGTGTGCTCCATGATCGTGGTCATGTACGCCATGGTCGTGATCGTGGGCATGGTGATCATGCGCGTGGTCGTGATCGCCATGCGCGTGCGAATGGGCATGGGCCGAATGGGCAGCATGCGAATGGCCTGCATGAGAGTGGCCGGCGTGAGCGGCTGAAAGGCTGTAGGCCGGGCCGGCGCCGAACAGGCGCAGGATGGAGGGGCCAAGCTTGCGCCACAACAGCCAGGCGCCGAACAAAGTAACGAAGACAAAGCTCATGATCTCCATGAACCATGCCGCGTCGGTCATCGAGATAGCGGTGCCGCGCAGCACGAAATAGGCGAGCAGCATGACGGCGACTGCCGTCAATCCCTGCAGCAGGGCCGACACGAAGGACAGCAGGATGCCGCGCTTCAGCGCCACTTCGTTCGCCACCATGTAGGACGAGATCACCGCCTTGCCGTGGCCGGGGCCGGCGGCATGGAAAATGCCGTAGGCGAAGGAGAGGCCGACGAGCAGCCACAGCTTGCTGCCATCCTGGCGCATAGCCTTCATGGCCGTCGCCAGCGCGCGGTAGAATTCCTGCTGTTTTAGATTGATCCACATCAGTATGTGGGCGAACGGGCCAGAGGCGCTGGGCGCCATGCCATCATTGACGCCGATGCCGAGCGAACTCTGGGCGTGGGCGGAGCCGAGGAAGTGCGTCATCACCAGGGTAACGGCCAAAAGGCCGAACGCCACACGCAGGGACGGTTTCGTCACCGGATCTATCCTTCTGGCTGACAGGTCAGTTCAAGCTTGGTGGCAAAGATCTTGCTCATGTCGGTGCCTGTCGGATCGTTGAAGAAAGCGTCCGTCAGGGTCTTCTGGTTCTCGGCGATCGCCTCGTCGGGATCGGGACGAATGACCTTGCTCGTGCAGGTCGACGGCAGACCATCGACCTGCATGTTGGCGTCCTCGGTGAAATCGATCGCCGTGTAGAAGGTCGGATCGTAGACGCCGATATCGATCTTGCCGGCCAGCTTGATCGGCGCCTTCGGTTCGGATTCGAACAGGATGATGAGCTGGTCGTTGTCGAAATTGGCCATCAGATGCGGAGGCGGGTTCATCGGCACGTCCTTGCCGTCGACGGTGACGAGCTGGAAGTAGTTGAACTCCGCCAGCGAAGCGTGGACGGTGTCGGCGACATCCTTCAGCTCCTTGTCGTCGAGCTTCAGGTCGGAATTCTTGTCGAACTCCATCATCACCGTACTCGAAAACAGATCGTCGAAGCGCCAGAGATGGCGCAGCGCTTTCACACTTTGGTGATCCGGGCTCAGCACCACTTCGAGGCGGGCCTCGGCGAAGACGTGCGGATGCGCTCCGGCCGGCCCGGCCACGGCAAACGCTGCCGCCATGGCCGAAGCCAGCATGATTGCTTGCCGTTTCAGGTGCATTCTGGGCCGCGATTCCACCGACTTCGGAGAGTTGTGGAGAGTGACCAGAAAGGGGGCGAAAATGGGACCGCGCCGCGACTGAAACGGATCAAGCGTTTTCACGCATCTTGAACCACTGCACAAGGAAGTCGACGAAGACGCGCACCTTGGCGGGCAAATAGCGCCGGTGCGGGTAGACGGCGAAAATGCCTGCGCCCGACAGGATGCGGTCGTCGAGCGCGGTCACCAGCCGGCCGCTCTCGAGGTCGGGTGCAGCGATGAAATCCGGCAGTATGGTGAACCCAAGCCCCGACACGGCGGCAGCTCTTGCCGCCATCGGGCTGTTGACCTCGATCGGACCAGAGACCGAAACGCTCACGGTGTCGTTACCGTCGCCCTTGAATTGCCAATTGTTCAGCCCGCGACCGTTGGTGTCGACGATACAGGGGATGCGAGCCAGGTCCTGGGCCCGCGTCGGCTTGCCATGCTTGACGATCAGCTCGGGAGAGGCGCAGAGCCGCACCGAAAACGGCGCCAGGCGCCTGGCGATCAGCGAGGAGTTCTCCAGCCGCGAGATTCGCACAGCGAGATCGAAACCTTCCTCGACCAGATCGACGAAGCGGTCATCGAGATGGATATCGAGTACGATGTCGGGATGCTGCTTGGCGAAGTCGATCAGCGACTGGCCGATCGGTGCGTCGGCAAAGGTGCGCGGCGCCGAAAGCTTGATCCTGCCGCGCACGTCGCCGGAGGATTCGCGCACCGCATCGGCCAGGCTGTCGACCTCGCGCACGATTTCGGAGGCGCGGCGGTAATAGGTGTGGCCGGCTTCCGTCATCGAGAACTGCCGCGTGGTGCGGTTCAACAGCAGCGCGCCGAGTTCGTCCTCCAGCTCGCGCACATATTTCGACAGCAGCGCCTTGGAGCGGCCGATCTTGCGCGCGGCCGCCGAAAAGCCCTCGGCTTCGACCACGTCGATGAAGGCGCGCATGCGGGTCAGCGTGTCCATGTCATCCGCTCCTCATCGTGTTTGCTTCCTGGCTGGCGGCGAGGATGCGTGCGCTAAGCGCCAGCAATTGCCGGTCGCAGTTCTTCGGCCCCAGCAGCGAGAGGCCGAAGGGCGCGCCGTCGACCTTGCCCAGCGGCAACGTGATCTGCGGAAAGCCCGACAGGCCGGAAAGGCACAGCAGCCTCAACGCGCGTTCGCGGTAGGTCTGCAAATCGTCGAAGGCAGCAGCCTTGAGCGGGGCAGCGCCAGGGACGGTCGGCAGCACGAGCACACCGTCCTCGCCAAGACGCTCAGCAAGTTCGCGGCGGAAGGCGTCGCGCCGCTCCGTCTCGTGCTGCGCCGTCGCCGCGTCGATGGTCGCACCGTGCTCGAAACGTTCCTTGACGAAGGGCCCAAGCATGCGGCCGGCCTGCGAAATCCAGGCGCCATGGCTTTGCCAGGCCTCGTATCCCTGCAGCTTGCGGAAGCACCAATAGAGATCGTCGGTGGAATGCGACAGCGGTGCGATGGTGCGCGGTGCGCCCATCACCGAAGAGACGCGCTGGACCATGCCGGCATATTCATCGCTCTCTTGCTGGCCGAGCACGAGCCCGTCCAGCGCATCGAGCGCAAGGGGGCGCGCCAAGTCGCGGGGCTGCGGATCGTCGCCGAGCAGCACCGCGCCGACCTTCTCATAGGTCGCCATGTCCCTGGCGAACCATCCGAACGTATCGAAGGAAGGGGCGAGCGGCATGGTGCCGGCGAGCGAGATGCGGCCATGCGTCGTCCTGAGGCCGATCAGGCCGCAGAAGGCTGCCGGCGCGCGGATCGAGCCGCCGGTGTCGGACCCGGTGGCGATGTCGGCAAGGCCGCCGGCGACCGCCGAGGCGGATCCGGATGACGAGCCGCCGGTGATGCGGTCGGGTGCCGCCGGATTGACCGGCGAGGGGAAATGCGCGTTCAGCCCCATCAGGGAAAAGGCGAGCTCGTCGGTCTGCGTCTTGCCGACGAAACGCGCACCCGAATCAAGCAGCGCCTGGACGGCAGGCGCGGTTGTCGCGGCGGGTGAGGCTTCCTCATATTTCTGCGGATTGCCGCAGCCGGTACGGTAGCCGGCCACGTCGAAAATGTCCTTGACGGCCAGCCGCAGGCCGGCAAGCGGGCCTGATTGCGCATGCGCAACTGGAATCTGGTCGAGGTCGAGAAAAGCGTTCAGGGGGCCGCGAGTGCCTGTCATGCGTTCAATATCCGGATACAGTCTGTCCAACATTGTGCGCTGCTGGAAATTTTACAACCTTGCCTGTCGATTTTTATTGATTGTGAAACCCTTCGCTCTTATATCGCGCTTGCCCAAAGTCGCACGTGCCTGTGGGTGTCCGCCGATCCTCGAATGGTGAGGGCAATCGGTAAGGTAACTGGAGCCAACCCCTCCAGTCGGTTTAGTGGCCAACCACCAAACCGAGGACACCTTGAAGCAACGACGGTGCGGGCCTTTCTGGTGTTCTGCCGGTCGTCCAAAGACCGGGGTTACTGAAGAGGCACACCTTCATTGCCGGCAGTGCGGACGGGTCTCCCATCCAAGCCAAGGCAGACAAAGCGAACCGAGGCCGGGCAAGGCCAAGGTTCACCGCCGCGAGACGGCGATTCGTGGTTCCGGGGTCTCCACCGGCTGGTTCCATGGATTTTCGTCCCGCCTTTGTTTGACCGCGTGTTCGCGAGGCCGAGAGCCCGCGTCCCGCAGCCTTTGTGCACGCCGCAAGGCGTTGATGGAGAGACCCCGATGGCCACCCAGCGCATCCTTGATTTCCTCGCCACCCGACGTCCGACCGGCCCCTGCCTCGTCGTCGACCTCGATGTCGTGCGCGACAATTTCCGCGCTTTCGAGAAGGCGCTTCCCGATTCCAAGATCTACTATGCGGTGAAAGCAAATCCGGCGCCGGAAATCCTGCGCCTCCTTGCTACGATGGGCTCGTCCTTCGACACCGCCTCCGTTGCCGAAGTCGAGATGGCGATGGACGCCGGTGCGCCGGCGCATCGCATCTCCTTCGGCAACACCATCAAGAAGGAGCGTGACATTGCACGCGCCTACCAGCTCGGCATCCGGCTGTTCGCGGTCGACTGCGTCGAAGAGGTCGAGAAGATCGCCCGCGTTGCTCCCGGCGCCCGCGTGTTCTGCCGCGTCTTGACCGACGGCGAGGGCGCCGAGTGGCCGCTGTCGCGCAAGTTCGGCTGCGTACCGGCGATGGCGGTCGACGTGCTGCGCCATGCCAAGTCGCTCGGCCTCGACGCCTATGGCGTGTCGTTTCATGTCGGCTCGCAGCAGACCGATTTGAACGCCTGGGACCGCGCGCTCGGCGACGCCAAGAAGGTGTTTGCGACGCTTGCCGAGGAAGGCATCGTTCTGAAGATGGTCAATATGGGCGGCGGTTTCCCGACCCGTTACCTCAGGGACGTGCCGGTGGCGCAGGACTATGGCCAGGCGATCTTCTCGGCGCTGCGCAGGCATTTCGGCAACGCGATCCCGGAAACGATCATCGAGCCGGGCCGCGGCATGGTCGGCAATGCCGGCGTCATCAAGTCGGAAGTCGTGCTGATCTCGAAGAAGGCCGACAATGACAATGTGCGCTGGGTGTTCCTCGACATCGGCAAGTTCGGCGGTCTCGCCGAGACGATGGACGAGGCGATCCGCTACGCGATCACGACCGCGTATGACGGCACCGAGACCGCGCCTTGCGTGCTCGCCGGCCCGACCTGCGATTCGGCCGACGTGATGTACGAGAAGACGCCCTATCCGCTGCCGCTGTCGCTGACCATCGGCGACGAGGTGCTGATCGAGGGCACCGGCGCCTACACGACCACCTATTCGGCGGTCGCGTTCAACGGCTTCGAGCCTCTCCGATCCTACGTGATCTGACGGCTCGCAAGAGCTGCTCAGATCACCCGAGGCGGGCACCTGTCGCCCGCCCGGACTCGCCTGTGGAACAGATCTCCGCTCGTGAAGGATCGCGGAAATGGAAATGCCAGTTAAAATCGTAGACCGCTCGCCGGCTTTTTTGATCGTCGCCGAAACCACTGCCGACATTGCGGCGCGCGAGGCCTTGCTCGATCGCGCGATGGGGCCGAAGCGCAGGAAGAAATCATCGGAAAAGCTGCGGCGCGGCCGCCGGCCTTCGGAAGGCCTGGCCTTCGTCGCGCGCGACGCGTCGGGTGCGGTCGCCGGCAGCGTGCGGCTGTGGGATGTGGTGCTGGGCGAGGGCGGCCCGGCGGCACTTCTGCTCGGTCCGCTCGCTGTCGATCCGGCGCTCAAGAATGCGGGCATCGGCTCGGCGTTGATGCGCCATGCCGTGGTGGAGGCCGCGCGGCTCGGCCATGCCGCGATCCTGCTCGTCGGCGACGCCCCTTACTATGGGCGTTTCGGATTCTCGGCCGCGAAGACAGGGATGCTCGCCATGCCGGGGCCTTATGAGCGGCACCGCCTGCTGGCGCTGGAGCTGGTGGACGGCGCGCTGAGCGACGCCCAGGGCACGCTGAAGGCGGCGGGGCGCAAGCAGAAGGCGCCGGTGGCGCTTACTTTCGCGGCGTAAAAGCCTTCAGCCGACTGTAGATGCAAAACGCCGCCCATGAGGCCCATGAGGCGGCGTTTTGCATCATGCGTGAGCTGATCAGCCGATCAAGGCGGCTCAGCCGATCAATTGGCTCAGCGCCATGGCGACGCTCATGTCGCCCTCGACCTTGATCTTGCCGGTCATGAACGCCATGGTCGGGTTGAGGTCACCAGCAATCAGCGAATCCAGATCGTCGAGCGAAAGCTTTATGGTGCAGTCGGCCGGCGCGTCGTCGGTCGACACCGTGGCGCCGTCGATGACGATGACGCCGTCAGCGCCGGTATCGAATTTCACGGAACGATCGAACCCGGCGCTCGCCACGCGCGATCTGATCTTGTCGGCAATTTCCTGAACGCTCATGCCGTTCTCCTCGTCTCGTTGCGTTTGTCGCGCCCTCTTGCGCATTTCACGATTAATCTCGCTGGGCGCATATAGCTTCGGGTTGACGTTTACGTCAACGCGGTTTCCCGCGACGAAGATGGTCTTATCGACGCAGTGAAGCCGTGCTGTCCGCGTCAATTGGCGGTGCCAGCATTGCGGTTGCCATGCGATGCTGCCGGGCGTATCAGGCTTTCACTTTCCCCTAGAGCCGGATCCAGATTTCAGGTCAAGTCGACCTGAAATCTGGATCCGGCTCTAAATTAAAGAGATAGAGCATGATGTCGTCCGAAAACCGCTTCACACTTTTCGGCATCATGCTCTAGATATCGGCGAGCCGCCCCGGTGCTTTCCAGAAACCAACCGCAAGTCTATGCCCGCCGGCTGCGGGCGGTGCTGATCAGTTCGCTGCCGCTGCTCGAGGCGCGCGGCATCGCCGTCGTCCTTCTGGCCGGCGTGGTCGGGGTAATGGCGGGCATATTGGTCACCGCGATGAGCCAGATGGTGCAGGACCTGCATGGGCTGCTGTTCGGCGTTCAGCCGGGCGGGCGGCTTTCGGGGATGTTTTCGCTGGAGAGCCCGGTGCAGGCGCTGATCCCGGCAATCGGCGGCATCCTGCTTGGACTGACCGTGATCTGGCTGAGGATCCGGAAATTCCGCACGCCCGTCGATCCGATCGAAGCCAACGCGCTTTACGGCGGGCGCATGTCCCTGACCGACACGTTCATCATCGCCGGCCAGACGATGATCTCGAGCGGCTTCGGCGCCTCGGTCGGGCTGGAAGCCGGCTACACGCAGGTCGGCTCCGGCATGGCGTCGCGGCTGGCGCGGGCCTTCAGGCTGCGCCGCAACGATGTCCGCATCCTGGTCGGCTGTGGTGCTGCCGGCGCGATCGCGGCCGCCTTCGACGCGCCGCTGACCGGCGCCTTCTATGGTTTCGAGCTGGTCATCGGCATCTACTCGGTCGCCAATGTCGCGCCGGTGATGACGGCGGCGATCGCGGCCTCGCTGACCGCCGAGGTCTTCGGCGGCGTTCCGTTTCCGCTGGAGCTCTCCGGCCTGCCGGCGTTGACCGCCAGCCAGTATCTGCCGTTCCTGCTGCTGGGGTTGCTGGGCGGTGCCGCCTCCATCGCCATCATGCAACTGGTGACCCTGGTCGAGCGCGGTTTCGTGCGGCTGTCGATCGATGCCGCGCTGCGCCCCTTCATCGGCGGCTGCATCGTCGGGCTGCTCGGGCTGATCACGCCGCAGGTCCTGTCCAGCGGCCACGGCGCGCTGCATCGCGAATTCGCGATGAATTACGGGCTTGCCGTGGTGACCAGCGTCTTCCTGCTGAAGCTGGCGGCATCGGCGGTTT